>JANXMD010000809.1 GCA_025354845.1 Verrucomicrobiota bacterium
CTTCCCGCCGGCGGCGCCGTTGATGTGCTGGAAGGTGATGCCCGCCGCCTTGGTGACATCGGTAAATTGGACGATGGGGATATCGGCCGAACTTCCCGCTCGACCCAATCCCAAAGCGCCGCCTGAACGGGTCAGGAACCACACGCCGGCGCCCGCAACGGCTGCCAGCAGGGCGAGCAGACCGAGCAACCCCCAAAGCGATCGCGACGTCGCGGCGACGTCGAGTTCGGAATCCGGCTCGGGCGGGTGGTGAGTCACGGCGTGACGTTGGGGAAGGCGCCACACGGAGGCAAGTACGGCGGGGCGTCGCGCGGGCGGGACTGGTCTCGACCATTCCTTTGGTGCAAGGTCGACCCATGTCGTCTGAACCGCTGTCGGGCCTGTCCGTGTTCCTGCTGGACGATGAGCCCATGCTGCGCCGTCAACTCTCCGCCACACTGGAGCGGTTGGGCGCCGACGTGACGGCGGCGGAATCCTTGCGCGCGGCGCGCCCGCTCCTGCGCGAGATGAACTTCGATTTCGCGCTGATCGACCTGAATCTCCCCGACGGTCTCGGCCTGGAGCTGCTGCGCGAAAAGGCGTTCTCCGAGTCGACCGGCGTGGTGATGATGACCGCCGAGGGTGGCATCCCCGCGGCGGTCGAGGCGATGAAGCTGGGGGCGCTAGACTTCCTCGCCAAGCCGTTCGAGCCCGAGATGTTGGCGCTGGTGCTCAGTCGTGCGCGCAAGTCACGCGCCGGAGCCCGCGCTGCGGAACACCGGAAGTCGGAGTCTCCGGAACAACACTTCTTCTTTGGAAACGCGTTGAAGCCGCTGGAGGCGCAGCTCCGGAAGATCGTAAGCGCCGACCAACGCATGGGCAGCCAGTTGCCGCCGGTGCTGATTCAGGGCGAAACCGGAACCGGCAAGACCACGCTGGCACGCTGGATTCACTCGCAGGGTCCGCGTGCCGCGGGACCGTTGGTCGAGGCCAATTGCGCCGCCATTCCCGATAATTTGGCCGAGTCCGAATTGTTCGGTCATGAGAAGGGCGCCTTCACCGACGCGCGAATCACCCGCCTCGGGCTGTTTGAGGCTGCCAGCGGCGGCACGTTGTTCCTCGACGAGATCACCAGTCTCTCCCCGGCGCTCCAGGCCAAACTCCTGACCGCCATCGAGGATGGCCGGATTCGACGCGTGGGCGGAAACCGCGACATCCCGATCGACACCCGTCTCATCACCGCCGCCAATCGGGACCTTCGCGAAATGGTCGCGGCCAAAGTTTTCCGCGAGGATCTCTACCACCGCCTGGACCTCTTTCGGATCGCCATCCCGCCGCTTCGGGAACGAGGCGAGGATGTGCTCGCCTTGGCCGAGTCGCTGCTCCACCGCCTTTCGCGCAAGCATCACGTGTCCTCCCGCGTCCTGTCCGCAATCGGCCGCCGCCGGCTCCTCGCGTACGGATGGCCGGGCAACGTTCGCGAACTGTCGCACGAACTGCAGCGCGCCCTCGTGTTTGAAGACGGCGACGGACTGAATCTCGATACCTTGATGGGCGCGGTCGGCTCAGATCCCCACCTCCCGGCGCGTCCCGCGGGCTCCGGGGGCGCCGTGGCCCAGGACGAGTTTTTCAACCCCTCCTTCCGTTTCCCCGATTCGGGATTCTCCCTCGAGGACGCCATCCTTCGCCTGATTCGCCAAGCTTTGGATCAGACTGGAGGAAACGTGTCGGCTGCCGCGCGGAAACTGGGCGTGTCGCGCGATTACCTCCGGTATCGTCTCGGCGGGTGGAAGGACGGCCCCAAGGCCGGTCCATCGGCCGAGGCTGGGGAATAACCCCCAGGCTAGGTGGGGAGGAAGGCACATCCCCAGACGGATTCGCACTCCTTTGAGAACCGCGTTTTCACCAATCTTTAATCATCAGCCACTTACAACACACACACCTCCTTATAAAGCTGGCACAGGTCCCGCTTATCCGTAGTCGTTCGTTGACCCGAACCAACCGGTCGATGAATCCGTTCAGGCTCACCTTTACACAGCAACTCATTCGCTTCCATGAATCTTACCCGAATCTCGCTCGCGGCGCTGGTCGCTGCGTCGCTCACCTTACTCCCCTCGGTTCAGGCCCGTCCTGACACCGGCGGCTACTACGGCACCCCAAAGAAGCCATCCGGTGGCGGTACCGACAATTCGGGTTCCGGCTCGGGTTCCGGTTCCCCGACCACCCCGGATGATTCCAACAAGGGTGGCGGTCCGACGACCCCACCGACGACCCCGACGGACGCCGCGGGCAATCCGCTGCCGCCCCTGGAGATCAAGGGCAAGGGCGAGGGCAAAGGCGGTGCAGTGGATTCCAAGGGGCAGCAGCTCCCGGACTCGGTGAAGAGCGACACCAAGCTTCAGGCGCTACTCGCCGACGCACAGAAAGCGCGCGAAGCGTTCCTTGCCAGCCAGAAGGACCTGCAGGCGAAGCTCAAGGGAGCTACCGCCGACGAAAAGGCGGCCATCAAAGAGCAGTTGAAGGCCAATCAACAGAAGTTCCTGGATGACACCAAGCAGCTCCGTGCGGACATCGCCGATCGTTTGAAGGAACTTGGCGTGGATCTCAAGACCCGCGGGGTGAACGCGGGTGGCAACGAGGGCGGCCAACACAAGCGCCCCGGACATTAATATTCCCCATTTGGGCCCATCGGAGGTGGCAGTCCGATGCGGTGGTTGACGCCAAGGCCGACGAGTCTCAAAGCTCGTCGGCCTTTTCCTCATCTCAGGTTCCATCCGCCGCATGGATTCCCGGCTTCGAGCCCATCCTTCCCCTTTCACCTGGCCCTCTCGTCCTGGCGCTTCGGTCTGCCTGTGGCTCGCCTCCGCGACCGCCGCCTTGGGAGCCTCCGGCGGTTGGACACCGAACGTGCCGATGCTCGAGCCGAGTCCAATGCTGCTTTGGGATTCCACGTGGACTCTGCGGACCGGTGGCGGCTATCGCGACAATCCGTCCGTTGCTCACACCTTTCGTGAGCCGAGCGGTTTTGCGTCAACCGGTGTGGACTGGATGCTTATCCGCCCGCCAACCGATGGAAACCTGTTCTACCTCTTCTTCACGGGGGACGACCGACGCTACCTGCATGCGCCGGCCGTACCGTTGGAGGAGACGTTTATCACCAGTACCCAATGGACCCACACCAGCTCAGACGGCTGGTCGACGGGCCTTGGGCTCACCCATTTTTACGCGGACCAAGTCTTCGATCTTTCGAGCGACAACAACGGCTTCGGCACGGCGCGAGCCCGCGGCCACACGCTTATCCTCAAGCCCGTCACCAAGCGCGAGGCCAACGGCTGGTCAGTGGAATTGGAACCTGCCGTCTCGCTTCAATACTTCGGCCAACCGCTCGACAACTACCGCGAATTCGCTCCGCGCACAAAGCTGTCACGGAGCTACGGCTATAAGTCCTCGATCGAGGTGTCCGTCGGCGCCGGCCGGCGATTCTACGACACGACCCGCCTGCTGACCGCTGACGGCGTGGCGGTGGCAGGGACCCACGAGCAGCTCACCACTAAACTCGCCGAGATCCAGTGGCGACACTGGTGGGACGAGGGCCACCATTGGCGGAGCACGCTCCGAACCCAGGCCTCTCGCAACGAGGACAACGGCAGCGGCTACTTCGACTACGACAAGTGGGCCGGTTACGCACAACTTCAGTTCACCCGCGGTCGCTGGCAGGTGGAGGCGATCGGCCGCGTAGCCCGCTATGCGTATCCGATCCAGCTCTCCGGAGCGACGGCCGGGGATCGACGGCATCGCGATGAGATCACCGCGGAACTCAAAACCGAATTTCGTTGGACCAAGCATCTCAAGTCGGTTGCTTCGGCGGAATGGCAGCGCTCGGTGGCCAACACCGCGTTCGACGATTTTTCCGTTAGCACCTTCCAAACCGGCCTAGAATGGGAGTTCTGAAGCGAACGAGTGCCAGGATCTCCATGACCGCCGAACTTCCGAAATCGATCAAATCCCAACCGCAACGCGGCGCCTGGTGGATCGCCGCCGGCGTGGTTGGTCCGCTGCTGTTGCTGGCGACGGCGATCGGTGTCACCGAGTTTAAGCTGCGGGAGGTGCTGC
>JANXMD010000554.1 GCA_025354845.1 Verrucomicrobiota bacterium
CGACGGCAGCGTCGTCATCCGGAACCGGGCCACGCTCCGTGCCCGGGCGATGGGCGGACCGAGCGCGGACACCAAATATTTTTACTAAACTAGGAGCGCGTCCCTGCGTTGCAAGCCCCAGCGGGATTCGGTTCTCACGGAGTTCCGAAGCGCCGATCCGATCCGGTTCAATCCGCCTCATTCGGTGCCAATCCGTGAAATCCGTGTCTCAACTCACTGGCATCAAGGACACCCGTTCGTTCTGATCATTGCGGGTGATGCCTTGGGCCCGCGCGTCGAGGGTCAAGACTCCATCCACCAGGAAGGCGTACCGATGATGGCCATGCTTCAGTTCCACGGTGGTGATCCACACCTTGTCGGGGCCCTGGCGCAGGGGATGGGCCGACGGATTCCAGGCGTTGAAATCGCCCACCACGCTGACCTTCACCGCCTGCGTCGCGGGGCAGATAAAATGAATTGCCCGAAGCGTCTTCAACTGTTTGATGGGAACCATTTCCAGGGGAAAGGGTGGCTGCGGAAAGGACAGGCCGCAAGCGATCGCCAATCGACCGGGCTGTTTTTTAGCCCAACAGGTTTTGAAGGATCGTCAGTGCAGTCCTACGGATCTCCTCGGACTGTGACTCGAGCACCCGATACCGGGCCAGCCAGTCCGGGCTCGACTGGTTGCGTTCGCGCCACAGCGTCTTGAGCACTCGCTCGGTTCGTTCCACCTGCTGCAGGGCAGAGGTCAGCGATTCGCGCCCTTCGAGGAGATCGCTGATATGGCCGACGAAAAAGCGGCTGATACGTTTGTCTGCAAATACCGCCGACAGCAACGTAACGACGGTCTGCTCGTAGGCGAACCAGCGTTGCCGGAGCACTTCGCCGAGGAATTCATGGCGAATGGCGAAGAATTCCGAGCGCGGGCGTTCAGTGTACTGCCGGATCTCCTGGGCTTCGGAAGGAAACCAATTGTACAGCAGCGCGAACGTGCCGTAGGTGTCGATGAGCTGCTTGGAATTCCCATGGTCCGTGGCGATCTCGCCGATGCACACGTCCTGGTTGAGCTCGAGGATGATCTCGGGCAGGTCATGGAGCCGGGAAAGGACCTCCTGGCCCGTGGACGAGCCGTAGTTGAAGTCACCAGGGATCAGCCAGCACACATCACCGGGTCCGCCCTTTTCGTAGGCCAGACCCAGGCCCGAATACCACATCTGGCAGGTGTCGACACACCAGGCATCGAGGATGTCCGAATGGACCGCCACCGTTCCTGTGCGAAAGGCGTGATAGACTGCGTTGCCGACCATCGATGCATGGGTTTTGCGGTCCACCACGGTGATCGGGCGGGCATATTTGCACGGTTCGGCGTCCAGGCGGGCGACGAGCCGGTACAACTGCTCCAGGTTGGAATAATCCTCCGGGTTGCGGAAGGGATAGATGACAACCGGATGGATCCTCCCCTGGCGCGCGGGCAAATCAACCGGGCCGGCGACAGGCCGTTTGACGAGGGTACGGACCGTTGCTTTTTTCATGAGGGAAAGCGGTTGACGATGGCCGCGGGTAAACTGGGACGGGCGGAATGTGCGCTCGCCAGGCCGAATCCAACAACCTTCAAATTGGAGGGAAGTCCAGGAATCCGAGGAGCCCATTGCGAACCTTCGCGTTGCGCGAAAGGGTATCCGATACGTCCACCAAGTTGATTCACTGCCTCGGTTGGGCGGGTTCTATGGATGTCGGCCGGGTCGCGCGGGCAAATAAAAAGGGCGGCCCCCGCGAGGGCCGCCTGAAAATCACAAATCTAGAAGTAAGCCCTTATCCCGAGCTCAGACCGAGCGTCGACGACGGGCGCCGAGGCACGCGAGGCCGAGGGCCAAGAGGGCCGCGGTCGAACCGGAGTCCGGGACCTGATGACCGTTCGGGGTGCTGTATTCGAGGTCCTGGATCGCGTAGAAGCGACCGTCGAGTTGAACGCGGCCGATCTGCTCGCCACCGGTCGCTTGCACACCCCAAAGGCTAAACGTGGTATTGAGGTTGTTGTTGAACGTACCCAAGAGGTTGTTGGAAGTACCGAAGATCTTGATCGTGGCGACCGGGTTCACCAAACCAAAGCCGACAGCGGAGACGGACCCGCCGTTAAAGTACATATCGAGGATGCCATCCCAGCGATTGTACGGCCCGATCTCGTCAGCAGCATTGACCAAGGTCGACGTGACGCCGCCGTAGCTACTAGCGATGGTCGAGAAGGTGACGTCGGCCGACAGGGTTGAACCAATTACATTTCCGCTGTTGTAGCCATCGAAACTCTCGTGGGTGTAACCGCCACCCAAAGCGGCATTGAATCCGCCATTTACGGTGTCGGAGTCATAGGTAAAAATGCTCATCGACGTGGTAAAGGTCACGAGAGCGGCCGAAGCGGGACTGCTCAGCGCCGCAGTCGCGACAAATCCGGCGACCAAGCTGAAGATCTGCTTTTTCATGGGTTTCAAAATAATTGTTCGTTTTTTCTAAACTAACCCACTGCGAGACCGGCGGTGCTTTAGGGGAGCGAACTGCGTGCCAGGAAACCATTTAGTTACACATCAATCTCGGCCGCGCAATTTTCTTTCTGTAAATTTGCCGAGCCTCAATTGGCGAGTGGATTTGAGGGGACGATGCTGAGGTGGTTTTTTTCTGTTTCCCAATCCGCGGAGAGTTCTGTGACGAGAGCGGAGACGAGGCGAAGGAGGGAGAAGCGAGGTGAGAGCAGGTTGGCGGACGAATTCGGTGGAGTAAACCTGTTGCCGCATTGAAGCCCTTTGCGGAGCGATCCGCAGGTCCGGGAGTGCGGCAGTCTTTTGCCGCTCTCGCTGGAAACGGGATGCGGAAACCCGACGCGGTTGGTCGCGCAGTTAGGTTCGCGAGTCGAGAGCGCGAGAGGAGTCGCGCACTCCAGGACGCTGTCGCGCTCTTCTGGAGATCCGTTCGAGTTCTGCACGGGAAGGTGTGGATGCCGCAGGGGACCTCACTTTTGATACAAGGGAGTGTCGTTTCCGGTTCGAGGAACGCGCATTCAGCGCTTCGAGTTGAGTGAGGCGAGATTCCTGGGGCTCGCACCCCGGGCTAGAATTGTGGAGGGCCTTTGGCCTTGGGGGGAGGGGGCGAAAGTTACGAATGGAGGGGCTCTTCTGTAGACCCCCGGTGGGCGAAAGGATCCCACGTCGCGGCGCGGCGTTCCATCCGCCTCCTGGACCAGAATCCATCGATGCCTCCTTCTCAGCAGTTGCGTTCATCAGCGCCCATCAGCGGTTTAGACTGCCGTTTCTCGGTTGAAAGGTTCTATAAACGGACAGACTTGGCCGCTGACTCACCCATGCAACCCTTGAAATCTGCGCGCCGCGCGCGCCATAAGACCTTGGCCTTCCTCTCTATCGCGGTGCTGGCGTTGGTGCTGGCGGCGGTTGGGGCGGGCGCTCCGGAAGTTATTGAGATTTGGCCGGGCAAAGTTCCGGACGAAACGGGTGCCATCGGACCGGAACGAATCCGCATGTCGCCCCAGCTCGACCGGAAAAAGGTCGAAGTGACCGAGTCGACCCGGTTGATCACCGATGTGACCCGTCCGACGATCACGATTCTTCGGCCGGCGAAGGATAAGGACACCGGGACCGCGGTCTTGATCTTTCCCGGCGGTGGTTATTGGGATCTCTACTGGCAGTTGGAAGGGGAAGAAGTGGCGGCCTGGCTGAATTCGGTTGGGGTAACGGGCATTATTCTCAAGTACCGCGTGCCACGCCGCCCAGATGAACCCGAGCGCGAGCCAGCACGACGTCCGCTGCAGGATGCCCAGCGCGCCCTCAGTCTGGTGCGACATCGGGCCGGTGAGTGGGGGATCAACCCACGGCGAATCGGCGTGATCGGTTTTTCAGCGGGCGGTCACCTGGCCATTTCAACGGCGACCCGCTTCGACGAGCGGACCTACCTTCCGATGGATGGAGTGGACCAGGTCAGTTGTCGCCCCGACTTCGCAATCCTGGCTTATCCGGGATACTTGAAGGCGCGGGACAAGGATGAGCTTGCGCCGGGCCTCCGCATTCCCGCGGGGACGCCTCCCGTCTTCCTCGCGCATGGCGGGGAGGACCTCATCAGCGGCCCGGAGCAAAGCGTTTTGATGTATCTCGCGCTCAAACGGTCCGGCATTCCAGCGGAGTTGCACCTCTACGCGGGAACCGCCCACGACTTCGGGGTTCGCACCGGTGATCGTCCGTTCAACACTTGGACCGAGTCGTGCGCCAGGTGGCTGCGAGCTCAGGAATTCCTCGGCAGGGCGCCGGGTGTCACCCTTCCTCACCCCTGACCGCTTTGGCCCAGTGTGAGGTTAAATGTTTATCGCGGTTGTTGGGGTGGAGAACTTTGAGTTGGCGCGGCGGAACCGGTGTTTTCTGAGGTGGAAGTACTCCCGAATCCGGCTGCGAGCCACTGAGCCAGCAGAGGATTTCCCGGGGGCATCAGCGTGATGCGGCCGTTTCCGGCGAGGGCTTTTTGGGTTTCCAGGATGGCAAACAGAGCGGAGGCCACCTCGGGGTCGCGGGAGACTTCTTCGAGTGCGGCGCCGACAAGCTCGGGACGCATGGCTGAAGCCTTGGCGAATTCGATCGCGGCGCGGCGCTCGGCGGTGCTGGCGATGATGCTCACCTGATTGGCGCCGTCCTGCTTGATGGCGGAGGTAACCTGGCGGAGACGGTTTACCACCTTGCTCTCAATTTGGCGGATCATCGCCACGTCCCGGAAGTGAACTTTCCGAATGTACACCGAACCGAGCCGATAGCCCCACTCGTGCGACTTCGGCGACACCTCGGCGCGAACCGTGGAGCTCATGCTGTGCCGATTGATGAGCATGGCGTTGAGCGGGAGGTTGCTCAGGCAGCGCACGGTGGAGTTGCTGACGTTGGCGCTGAGGGACCCGCGGGGATCCGCGTTCTTGAACAGGTAGGCGACTGGGTCGCTGATGAACATCTCGTACCAGATGCCGATGCCCATGGGCGCACCCTCCTCGGAGTTCACCGGCTGGCTGCGCAGGTATTCCTGGTCCAGGCGCATGTCGAGGACGTGCCGGTTCCCGAGCCAGTTGACGATGAAGGCGCGCCACCCGAGGCGCGGCAGCAGGAAGTGCAGGCCGGGCTCGTCGATGGTGGCGAGAACCTTGCCGAACAGCACGTACACGAAACAGCGTCGTTCTGGAACGATTGCGTAGATGCCTAGCAGCCGTGTGATTCCAAAGAGGAAAGGCACCAGGATGGAGAAACCGACGAACGAAGCGAAGAATGCGACGAGGAAGGGAATCATGGCCGGGCCTCCAGGAGAATGCGTTGGGCGCGCTCGTACAGGGACAGGCGCACGTTGCGGACGTAAGTGGCTAGGACTCCCGGGCCGCTGCGCTTGAGTTCGGCGAGCTGCGCGGCCTGGCGGATGAGGGGTTCGACTTCGGCCTGCGCCCGGAGAGTTTCGATTTCCACGGCGCGGCGAGACTGGACGATCTTTTGATCGGCGGCGGCCTGCGCCAGGCTGATGTCTGAGGAAACCTGGTTGTAGGCGGTGTTGATCGCGGCCAGGGCCGAGTCGACCTCTGGTGGTGGATCGATGCCGGTGATCAACGACGCATCGAGCGTCATCCCATAGCGAGCCGCGGAGGAACGGCATTCCTTGTCCATGTGCTCGTTGAGATCGCGCATGTTTTTGCGGATGTCGTTGATCGAGATGCCGGTGACGATCGTGGCATCCGGACCTCCTGGGACGATGCCCGGGGGAACCGTCGCAGAGACGGCCGGGGCGGCGGGCGCCTCGAAGTTGGAGATGCGTTCGCGCAACACGGCGACGAAGTAACCCATCACGTGGGCGATCGGCTGTTTCACACCGAACACGTAGGCGTACAGGTTGCGCTCCGAGACCCGGTAGCGGATCTGACCGGTGAGGCCGGTGTTCAGCTGGTCCTTGGTCACCGCTTCCAGGATGGTTCCGCTCTGATTGGCCGACCGGTCCTCGGGGTCCCAGGCCATGTTCACGGTTTCGGTGGCAATGGACACCTTGTACACGCGTTCCCAGGGCCATTTGAAATAGGGACCGCCCGGGGGGATCACGCGCACCTGCGGGTAGGCGTAACGGGTTTTCTCATCCTCATTGAGAGATTCGGAAATCGGATCCTGGAGGGTGGTGAGTTCCGCTACCCGCTGCGCGCGGCCGAAGGAGGTTTTCACCGCGCGCTCATTCTGGTTCACCGTGTAGAGGCCCGCGACCAGGTAGCGGGCAAGAAACCAGGCAATAAAGCCGGCGATGCATCCAAGGAGGAGTGGCATAGGGGGAATGGGTTACGTCTGACCTGATTTCTTTCCTACGCCGATGTGACGGTCCTGCAAAGGGGAATTCAGGTGACAGGATTCCACGCGGGGCCGGAGTGACTTGATGTCCGGGGATCGCAGGGAGTGTTCGCGGTCTAAGATTCGGATCGAGTGGCTCCGGCTGCAAGGAGGTCGTGGTCGGAGCCGAAATGAGCGAGATATCCCACGGAGAGAAACCGGAAGAACACCGTCACCGGCAGGAGCATCACCGCGCCAAAGTAGGGCAACGCCAGAAGGAGTCCGCCGATGCAGCAGGTCAACAGGATGAAGACGATTATGGCGATCCCGGTAAGAATCGCGAGAATGAGGCGCGCCACCAGGAACTGGAAGAACAGCATGGGTCTGGTCCGGATCACGTGAAAGCCCGCGGTCCATGCGCTGAGGCAGGGGATTCGCCGGAGCCACATGAGCGGGACGACGATCTCCTCCTGAACCACCCAGGCAACGGCGGCAAGGACCACCAGCGGAACCGCAAGGAGGAGCGCGCCGATCATCAGCGCAATGCCGATTCCGCTCCATTCCGCGTGCGATTGTAGGGTGATGGCGGCGAGAACCCCCACGACCCCGCAGATCAGCCCGAAACCCATCGCCGCGATGGCGATCCAGATTCGAAACCAGAACAGGCTCTGCGCTTCCGCGGCGTACTCCCGCCAGGGACGTGCGACTTCCAGGCGTCGGGTCATCAGACCCTCCAGGAAGAGGAATCGTCCACGACTGGAGATCCAGATGATTGCAACCCAAAGCGCCAGAAGAAGTAGGGCGACCACGGCAACGAGCGGAAGTATCCACACCCAATTTGTCTGCATGAAGTCCGTTGCGGAGTTCGTCCAAGCCGAGACGGTAGCGGAATTAATCTTCCTTCCACCGGAATGCCCGGGGCCACCGAAATAGTTAACGCCATAACCGCTCTGTCCGAGGCCGGCGAGCCAGGCGCAGAAGCCAAGGATCATCCAAGTCTCGATACGGAACGGCCTGAAGAGCCGCTGCAGGGTCTGGTCTCTGGCCCAGCGAATCAGTGCCAGGAAGTCGATGTCGTCGGGTGCGGTCGCCATGGTGGGGAGTTGGTTACCAACTTGTGAGGCACCCGGGAGGCGATGTGTTGGGATCGAGTGCTTCAGCAGTTGGATTTGGCGAAGCGGACACGAGAGAGCTAGAGTGCCTCGCAGCGTCCCCATCTGGCAACAGCACTTGCGGGAGTGCTCTTCGTGGATCCTTGAGCCAAGACACGGGAGTTCAAACCGCAGAGGGACGCTGCTGAACGCAGATGCTGGGAGGAATGCGTCGGTGGATGCGGGTTGAAGACACTCGCCTCCCGGGGTGTGGTTCGGAAAGATCCCTCAGGGCCCGATTGATCTGTGTTCATTGTGGTTTTAGCCATCTTCAACTGACGGATTATTTTGCTAAGACGATTCGTGAATTTGGCGGCGTGGCGGTGGTGATGGCCCTGGTGGCCGGCGGCGGATTGCTCCAGGCGCGCAAGGTCCGTGGCTTGGAGGCTGAGCTCACGGAGGCGCGGGCTGCGGTTGCGGCACAGGTCGAAGAACTTGAAGCTCTTCGGCAAAGCCATGTGATGCCGGTGAGGAAGGCTGCCACCGGTGGAACGCGGTCTGACGCATCCGATGTCTCCGAGCTTCAGCGGTTGAGGTCCCAAGTCGCTCGCCTGAATCAAAAACTTGCCGAATTGTCCCACGGCACCGGCTTCGCCGCGTCGGCGTCATCCGCCTCGCCCGCCGGTATGCCTGCGGTCGACGGCACCAATGTCGCAGGGATGCTGGATGCCGTGGTTGGCGCCCGCATTGCCCAGTTTCGCGACCGGCTTTCGCAGAATCCCGCCTTGGTGATTCCGGAAATATCGCTCGCCACCGAGGAGGACTGGAAGGATGTGGTGAAGAACGGGAATTGGGAAACGCAGGACGAGATGCTCGAAGCCTTCAAGGCGCTGCGGACGCGGTCCAAGACTCGGTTTGCGGGAATGTTGGGGCCCGCCATCCGGCGCTTTGCGGCCGACAATGGTGGCAATCTTCCCGGCGACCTTTCCCAGGCGGCACCCTACTTCGATCCGCCGATCGACTCCTCAATCCTGGGCCGATACTCGATGCTACAATCGGGCCCACTACAGAACGTCCCGCCAAACCAGTATCTGATCCAGGAGACGACCGTGGCGGATGCCCAGCACGATGCGCAGTTTT
The DNA here is from genome assembly GCA_025354845.1 of Verrucomicrobiota bacterium. Lineage (GTDB taxonomy): Bacteria > Verrucomicrobiota > Verrucomicrobiia > Limisphaerales > UBA9464 > CAIVQB01. Next base: position 8,537 of record JANXMD010000554.1, read on the forward strand.
CCATCGGGCTTTCCGGCTATCTTCAGGGACCTGCCCACGGGGGGGCGCCGCGTCGCTGACGTCTACTGCGACGAGGGAGGAAGCAACTGGAATCCGTGCCGAAGGAAGATCTCCCCGGTCCAGGCCCCGGAAAGGTGATCCAACAGCCGTCGTGCGGCTTCCGGATGACGGGTCGTGCGGATCACCGCTAATGGGTAGCGGATCTTGGGTCCCTCGGTGGCTGTGATTTCCAGCGCGACGCGCACCTTCGTCGACATGGCCGCATCGGTTTTGTACACGATTCCGGCATCGGCGTTTCCTGACTCCACGGCAGCGAGGGCCGCGCGGACGCTTTCGGCCGGAAGGACCCGTGCCTTGAGCGCGTTCCAGATCTGGAGCGATTCGAGGTAACTCTTTGCGTACATGCCCGCAGGAACGGTTTGGGCATCGGCGAGCGCGAGGCGGCGAACCACGGCGTTGGTCAGGGATGCCGCGGAACTCACCTGGAGGCGACTGTCCCGCGGCACCACCACGACGAGGGTGTTCGCCAGCCGTGTGCGGCGCGTTCCGTCGAGCAACCAGCCGCCCCGCTCAAGGCCGTCCATGCGGGCCTCATCGGCGGAAAAGAAAAGATCGGCCGGCCCGCCTTGTTCGATCTGGCGAGCCAGAAGACCGGATCCGCCCAGGTTGAACACCACGTGGATTCCGGTCTCGGATTCAAATGCCTTCGCGGATTCCTGCAGCGCCTCGGTGAGACTGGCGGCCGCAAAGACCAAGAGTTCCTCTGCGTGTAGGGCCGATCGCCAGCACGAGCTGATCAGAAATAATAGGCAGAGCACGCGCACCGTCATGCGGATATTGGGGATGAGGTGATCGGAATGGCGGCCCATTCAGGAGCGGGCGTTTCGAAGGACACCGGAGCCAGTAAGATGGGATGTCGGAAGGCGATCCGAAGGGCGTGGAGGCACAAGGGTGCATCGTCTGGAGCGAGGGTTTGCCGGTCTCCCAGAATGCCGCCGCCGGTGTAGGTGCGATCTCCCACCAGCGGGAATCCGAGGTGTTCCAAATGCAGCCTTATCTGATTCGTCCGGCCCGTTTTTGGGGAGGCCTCGATCAGGCTGGTGCCGTCTGGATCGCGACGCAGCACGCGAAAATCAGTCCATGCGGACAGGCCGCCGATTGGGTCGATCGCCCGTGCCCCCAGCTCCCTGGGGCGGTCGGCAATGGGTTGGTCGCAGTGAAAGGCGTCCGGAACCGGATGTCCGGTGACGCGTGCCAGGTAGGTCTTAAGCACTTCGTTGCGCTCGAATTGTGGCTGCAACCGTCCGGCGAAGTGCCGGGTGCGGGTGAAGAGCACCACACCGGTTGTGTTGGCGTCGAGCCGGTGCGCCGGATGCGGTCGCATCGGATGATACAACGCGTCGATGAAGTGCTGGAGCGTGTTGCGGAAGAAGCGGCCGCCCGGGTGCATGGGTAGCGGCGCAGGCTTGTTCACCACGATCAACGCCTCGTCCTCGTGCAGAATGCGGAAGCGTGCCTGGACCGGAGGCTCGGTCACCTGGGGCGTCCGGTGGCGGTAGCGTGTCCCGGGTCGCACCGAGTCGGAGAGGCATGCTGGACGGTCGTCGTCGAGGATCACGCGCCCGGCTTCGATCTCCTCGACCCACTGGGCCACGGTCACCACGGGAATCATCCGCGACAAGGCTTCGGGCAGACGCAGTCCCGCGTGCTTCTCCGCGATTCGCACCGGGCGGTATTGATCCACCGGAACGCTGCCGGGAAGAGGATCGATCAGGGCCTCAAGCCGCTCGTGGCGGCGCTCGATGGAGCGTCGACGCTGCTCGTCGGGCGTGACGAAGCAATAGGGGCACGACGCGTTGGGCACGTAGCGCGGGTCGCGCTGTTCGGCCGCGGTCAGCGGCGACTGGCAGCGGAAGCACACGCCCGAGCCGGTTTCCCGAAGATCCGGGCCGACACCCACCCGCTGGTCGAACACAAAGCACTCGCCCCGGTAGTGGGCTCCGCCGCATTCCTCGAAATACTTCAGGATGCCCCCATCGAGCTGGAACACATTGTGGAATCCCTCGCGTTCCATGAACGGTCCCGCCTTTTCGCAGCGGATGCCGCCGGTGCAGAACATCACGATGGGTGTTTCCTTCAACGCGGAAGGCAGCCGTTTCACCGCCTCGGGGAATTCGCGGAAATGATCCACGCCGATCGGAAGCGCCTTGTCGAACGTGCCCATGCGGACTTCGTAGTCGTTCCGCGTGTCGAGCAGCGTGACGGGCCGGCCCTCATCGAGCCATTGCTTGAGGGTGCGGGCAGAAAGCTTGGGAGAGGTCTTTCGCGCTGGATCAATCTCGTGAATGCCGAAGGCGATGATCTCCCTTTTCAATCGGACGAGCATCCGATGGAAGGGCACGTGCTCCGTCTCGCTGAACTTGGGTGTCAGTCCTTCAAGTCCCGGCCAGGATCGCAGCTCGGCGAGCAGGCGGTCCACCGACTCGCGATGGCCGGCGATGAACAGATTGATGCCCTCGGGACTGAGCAGGATGGTGCCCTTCAGGTCCCACTCCAGGCACTGCCGGAGCAGCGAGGCCTTGCGGTCGCGGAGATCCGAGAGCGACGCGAATTGATACGCGGCGATGTTGGTGATCGGGGTGGCGGGGGCTTGCATCCGTCTGGGGGCCGAGACTAGCGAAGTCCGGCGGGTCCGCCAATGAACGATCCGGTGGTCTACGCCGACGGTTCCGGCGACAGGGCCAGCAAGGCGGCAAGGTCGAGCGGTTCGGTCACCATCGACAGGTTGCCGGTGCGATCCCGAGGCCACTGCGATACGGGATAGTCCCAATACAATTCCACGCCGTTGCTGTCTGGATCGCGCAGGTAGACGGCTTGGCTGACCCCGTGATCGGCCGCGCCTTCCAGCGGGATATTCGCCCGCAATACGCGGTTTACCACGGCCGACAGCGCCTCGCGGGTCGGAAGCAGTACCGCAACGTGAAACAGGCCGGTGGTGCCAGGAGCGGGCGGTGTCCCGCCGCGGCTCTCCCAAGTATTCAGTCCCAGGTGATGGTGGTAGCCGTCGGCACTGAGAAACGCGGCCTGTCGGCCGTAGAGTTGGGTGACCTCGAATCCGATCACGTCCCGCCAGAAGGCGATCGAACGGTCGAGGTCGGCGACCTTGAGATGAACATGGCCGATCCGGGTCGCTGGGGGCAGGGATCCGGCTTTGGACTTCGTTTCCATTTCACCAACCTAGCCCGCCGACAAACGTAGAGCGAATCCGATGGAGTGACTCCCGACATCGACAAGGCGCGTTTGGGACGCGAGGCTTCCCGTCAGCCCGGAATCGCCATGCATATCGATGGAATGACGTGGGGTTTCAGGGCCGACTGCATGACCTACGGTTCCCGCCTCATTTTCATTCCTCTGCTGTGCGGACTCGCGCTCGCCGAAGCGGTGGCTCCCGATCGCTCGCGAATCACGGAACAGGACCGAACCGGGTGGGCGTATCAACCGCTCCGCACCGGGATTCCTCCCATTGTGCAGGACGCGAACGTGGTGCGGACCCCGGTGGACCAGTTCGTTTTGGCGCGACTCGAGGCCAAGGGGCTGGACCTGAATCCTGAAGCGGACCGTCGCACGCTCCTGCGGCGGGCGGCGTTGGATCTGACCGGACTCCCGCCATCGCCTGAGGATCTGGAGCGCTTCCAGCAAGACGCGTCGCCCGATGCTTGGTCCCATGCCGTGGATCGCCTGTTGCAGACTCCCCAACACGGGGAACGCTGGGCCAGACACTGGCTCGACGTCGCCCGGTTTGCCGAAAGTTCCGGGTTCGAGCACGACTACGACCGTCCCGGCGCCTACCACTTCCGCGATTTTGTGGTTCGTGCGCTCAACGCGGATATGCCCTACGACCAGTTTGTTCGATGGCAGTTGGCCGGCGACGAATACGAGCCGGGCAATCCCGAGGCCCTCATGGCCACCGGATTTCTTGGCGCCGGTGTCTTTCCGACGCAGATCACCGCCAACGAAGTGGAGCGGGTGCGCTATGACGCGATGGACGACATGCTCGCGACCACGGGGACCGCCATGCTGGGATTGACCGTGGGCTGCGCGCGTTGCCACGACCACAAGTTCGATCCGATTCCGAGTCGGGATTACTACCGCATGCTGGCCAACTTCACGACCACGGTTCGCAGCGTCGTGGAGCTGGACCTGGATCCGGAAGGGAATCGCCGGATGCTCGCGATCCACGAACGCGAGCAGCGTGCTCAAGTGGCATCGATGGAAGCCTTCGAATCCGGGCCGCTGAAATCCGAGTTTGAGGGCTGGCTCCATCGCGGCGCTCCGGAGACCGCCCCCTCCGCATGGCATTTGCTGGAGGCTCCCACGTTCCGCTCCCGCGAAGGTGCGATCCTGGAACAGCAGTCGGACGGATCGTTCTTTGCCTCGGGGAAGAATCCCGATGGGGACCAGTACACGCTCATTGGACGGGTCGGGACGCCGACGCTGACGGCGATTCGAGTCGAGGCGTTGCCCGATGCGCGGCTTCCGAAAGGCGGTCCCGGTCGGGCCGACAATGGGAACTTTGGTCTCAGTCGTATCCGCGTTTTCGCGACGCCGACCAACGGGGGCGCCTCCCGCGAGCTGCACCTGACCCGACCTCAGGCCACCTTTCAGCAGAACTCGAACACCCTTTCGGTGGCGGCAGCGCTGGATGATCAGCCCCACACCGGTTGGGCGATCGATCCCCAATTCGCCACGAATCACACCGCCTTGTTTGAGGTGGATCCTCCCTGGATTTCCGACGGGGCCACTCGGCTCGAGGTCCGACTCGAGTTTGAGGTGAACACCCGTCATGCGATCGGACGTCCACGGGTCTCGGTGAGCGGAGCCGCTCGTCCGCGGTTAGATGGCGACGTCGTTCCGGGGAACTTCGCCGCCGCCTTGGAGCGTTTTCGCCGAACTGGGAATGACCCCCACCTCCTTTCCAGCGCGGATCGAAGTGAGCTGTTCGACACGTGGAAGACTTCCCAGGCTGGTTGGCGTAAGCGGCGCGCTGCCTTGAATGCGCTGGCCCGCATGGCTCCGAAGCCCAAGCTCACGCCGGTGCTGGTCTGCGCGGAGGGATACCCGGCGCTGCGCATGCATACGCAGGGGGCTGACTTCTTTCCCGAAACCTATCTTCTCCAGCGCGGAAATGCCGATCTCAAGCGCGGAGTTGCGGCGCCGGGATTCCTCCAGGTCTTGATGCCGGCGTCTGCCGAGGCGTCCGTGACGGCTTGGGCCTGGAAGCCGCCGACCGACGCGAGGTATTCGGGACGGCGTCGTGCCCTGGCCGAATGGATGACGGACTCGAAGCACGGTGCCGGACAACTGCTGGCGCGCGTGATGGTCAATCGGCTTTGGCAGCATCATTTCGGGCAGGGATTGGTGGCCACGCCGAACGATTTCGGGGTTCAGGGAGCCCGTCCCACGCATCCCGAATTACTCGACTGGCTGGCTTCCGAGTTGATTCGGGGAGGCTGGCGACTGAAGCCGATGCATCGTTTGATTCTGGAGAGCGCGGTCTATCGACAAAGGTCGGGAACGGACGCGGTGCGCCTGAAACTCGATCCGGACAACGCAATGCTTTCGCGACGGGTTCCTCGACGTCTGGAGGCGGAATCGATCCGCGACTCTCTGCTTGCCGTATCCGGCGTGTTGGACTCGACGTTGTACGGGCCGGGAACGCTCGATGAATCCACGCATCGGAGAAGCCTCTATTTCACGGTAAAGCGCAGTCAGTTGATCCCGGCGATGCAGGCGTTCGATGCTCCGGAGCCGTTGGCCAGCCAGGGCACCCGACCCACGACGACCATCGCCCCGCAGGCACTGCTGCTGATGAACAACCCTCAGGTGCGTTCCTGGGCCGTGGCGTTCGCACAGCGAATTGGGGCGCCCGCTGCCGGGGATGCCGGCTTGGTCTCCGCGATTAAAACGGCCTACACCATCGCGCTGAACCGGGCACCCACCGATGCCGAGCGTCAGGATGGCGTTGCATTCCTCCGGGCAGCCGAGGGGCGCTATCGTGAGGCCGGGAGACCTGCATCCCGACAACTGGCCCTGACCGATTTCGCACAGGTGGTTTTGAGCCTCAACGAATTCATTTATGTGGACTGATTCCTCTCCGATCCCGCGTCGTGAGATGCTTCGCCGAGCCGGTGCCGGTGCCGGCCTATTGGGGCTCGCCGCGCTCATGCAGGAGTCGGGACTCATCGCCCCTGCCGCGCTGGCTGGGGTGTCCGCAGATCCTCTTTCGCCGAGGCCCTCGCTGTTCCCGGCTCGTGCCAAGTCGGTGATCTGGCTGTTCATGAATGGGGGACCGAGTCAGGTCGATACCTGGGACTACAAGCCGGAGTTGATCCGCAGCCACGGCAAGGAACTCGCCGGATTCGACAAGAAGACCGGATTCTTTGCCGACTCGGTCGGGCCATTGATGCGCTCGCCGTTCGAGTGGAGCCGGTACGGGCAGAGCGGCACTTGGGTCAGCGATCTGTTTCCGAATCTTTCGCGTCATGTGGATAAGATGGCCTTCATCCACTCCTGCCACACCGAATCCAACAACCACAGCCCGGCGCTGTTCATGATCAACACCGGGTCCACACGAATGGGGTCACCCTGCGTCGGGTCGTGGATGACCTACGGACTCGGCAGCGCCAGCCGAAATTTGCCGGCGTTCGTGGTGATGAGTGATCCGCTGGATCGCGGTCTCCCAAAAGGACAGGCGAGCAACTGGGGCGCAGGATACCTACCCAGTGTGTATCAAGGAACCTGGCTGCGTCCCAAAGGGGAGCCGATCGACAATTTACGCCCACCACAGGGCATGGATGACGTTTCCCAACGAGCGCAACTCGACCTGCTCGCCCGGCTGAATCGAGGACAACTTTCCGGTTCAGCGGCTGAAGGGGAACTGGCGGCCCGGATCGAAAGCTTTGAACTGGCCTACCGGATGCAAACGGCCGCACCCGAGGCCTTCGCCATTGAGCGCGAGCCGGAACCAATCAAACACCTCTACGGCCTCGATCAACCGCACTGCCGCCATTTCGCGGCGCAATGCCTCATGGCCCGTCGCATGGTCGAGCGTGGCGTGCGCTTCGTGCAGATTTATTCCGGCGGGATGGAAAACCAACGAAGCTGGGATGGTCATGAGGACATCGTGGGTAACCATCGCGGGTTTGCGCGGGAGACGGATCAGCCGATCGCCGGTCTGCTTGCGGACCTGGAGCAGCGGGGCCTTCTCGACGAGACGCTGGTGGTTTGGGGCGGGGAATTTGGACGCCTTCCGGTGTCGCAAAAAGGCGGAAAGCCGGGGCGCGATCACAATCCCCACGCGTTCACCTACTGGCTCGCCGGTGGCGGGGTGAAGGGAGGCGTTCACCATGGAGCCACCGATGAATTGGGTCACAAGGCAGCCGTTGACCCAGTGAGTGTGAATGACCTCCATGCCACCCTGCTGCACCTTCTGGGGCTCGATCACGAACGGCTGACCTTTCTGCACGATGGTCGCAAGTTCCGTCTGACCGACGTCGCGGGCGAGGTGGTGAAGGCGGTGTTGGCCTAGTTTTTCCACCCGGGTCGTCCGCGCCGCTACGGCTTCGGCACGAGCCGCCATCGCGACACGCGTCCGCGTCGATCGAAGGGAGGGAACCCGTGCATCCCGGTCGCGAGGATATCGAGGGAGCCATCCCCGTCCAGGGCGCCGACCGCGAGGGAAATCAGCTGTGTCGGCACGCGGGCCAGGGTGTGGGCGGCGAATCGTTGTTGGCCGTCGTTTCGGAACCAAAGCAGGCTGGCGCGGTTCGGATCGTCCCAGTCATTGAACAAACTGCCGACGAACAGGTCGGGATGCCGGTCGCCGCGAAGATCGACCGCGACCGCCGT
>JANXMD010000605.1 GCA_025354845.1 Verrucomicrobiota bacterium
GCCGGTGTGGGTGGAAACACTCCATTCCAACCGGATGTACTCGCCCGCCACGGGACGCAGCTTTGAGACCCCGACGGCGCAGTCGTTCTCCTTCAATTCGCCGCGCGGTGCCTGCCCGGTCTGCCATGGCCTGGGGCAGAAACACGTGTTCGATCCGGCACTCATCGTGCCGGATGAAACGCTTTCGCTCGAAGAGGGAGCGGTCCGACCCTACCGCGGTCTCGGTGGCAAGAAGATGGTGGTCTATTACAAGGGCCTGCTGCGCGGGGTGGCAAAGCACTATGGGATCTCGCCGGATGAGCCCTGGAAGTCGCTGCCGCCATCGTTTCGGGAGGCGATGATGCACGGTACGGGTGGGGTGGAGGTTGAGTTCCACTTCATGAGCGCGGGCACGCCACGCAAGACGAAGAAGGCCTTCGAGGGAGTGCTGCCCAATCTGGAAAGGCTGTACGCGGAAAGCGAAAGCGAGTTCACCCGCAACCGGCTCAAGGCGTACATGACGCTTCAGCCCTGCGACGCCTGTTATGGCCGCCGACTGCGACCCGAGGTGCTCGCGATCACGCTTCCCGACCACGGTATCCTGCCAGAAGAGGCGGTCGCACGCGCGACCCCGGTTCCAGGACTTTCCATCGCCGATTTCTGCCGTCTGTCGATCGATCGTGCGGACCTGGTGCTGGAACGGTTGCCCTTGACCGACCTTCAGCGGCGCATCGCCGGCGAACTGGTGATCGAGATCCGGAAGCGCCTCGCGTTCCTGAGGCAGGTGGGGCTGGGGTATCTCGCGCTCGATCGTGAGAGCGGGACGTTGAGCGGCGGTGAGGCGCAACGGATCCGGCTCGCCACCCAGATTGGCGCCGGACTCACCGGAGTGTTGTACGTGCTGGATGAGCCGAGCATCGGGCTGCATCAGCGCGACAACGAGCGACTCATCGCCACGCTCAAAGGGCTCCGCGACCTGGGGAACAGCGTGTTCGTGGTGGAACACGACGAAGACACCATTCGGCAGGCGGATCATGTGCTGGATCTGGGGCCCGGTGCCGGCGTCCACGGCGGTGAATTGGTGGCGCAAGGGACCGTGGCGGAGATTCTGGCCAATCCGAAATCCGTCACGGGACGGTATCTTTCCGGCGACTTGTCCATCCCGGTGCCTCGGGAACGCGTTGCGCCGCGCGAATCAAAGGGCTGGATCGAAATTGTTGGGGCCCGGGAAAACAACCTGAAGGACCTCACCGCGCGCATTCCCCTGGGGATGTTGACGGTGGTGACCGGAGTGAGTGGCAGCGGAAAATCCACGCTGGTGGACGACATTCTGCGCCGCGCCATCCAACGGAAATGGTATGGGTCCAAGGAGACCCCGGGAAAGCACGCCGAGATTCTCGGATTGGAACGCATCGACAAATGCGTGGTGGTGGACCAATCACCTATTGGCCGCACGCCGCGAAGCAATCCCGCGACCTTCACCGGCATTTTCAACGAGATCCGCGACCTGTTCGCGAATCTGCCGGCCTCACGGGTCCGCGGCTATGGCGCTGGCCGATTCAGCTTCAACGTGAAGGGCGGTCGCTGCGAGAAGTGTGAAGGGGACGGCCTGTTGAAGATCGAAATGCATTTCCTCCCGCCGGTGTATGTGACCTGCGAGGCCTGCGGCGGCCGACGATACAATCGCGAGACACTGGAGATCGCCTACAAGGGCCTGAACATTGCCGATGTTCTTGGATTGACGGTCGACGAGGCGGTCGCGTTTTTTCGGGCGATTCCCAAGTTGATGGAACCGTGCCGGACGCTGGCCGAGGTGGGGCTGGGATACATCCGGCTGGGGCAGGCGGCCAACACGCTGTCGGGCGGCGAGGCTCAGCGTTTGAAACTGGCGGCGGAATTGTCGCGTCGGCAGACGGGACGGACCTTGTACCTGCTCGATGAGCCCACCACGGGACTCCATTTCGCTGACGTAGCCAAACTGCTCGAGGTCCTCTTCCAACTGCGCAATTCGGGAAACTCGCTGGTGGTGATCGAACACAATCTCGATGTCATCAAGACGGCCGACTGGGTCATTGATCTTGGTCCTGAGGGTGGCGGTGGCGGGGGAAGGATCGTGGCGGAGGGGACTCCGGAGCAGGTGGCACGTCATCCCGAAAGCCATACCGGCCGGTTTCTGGCTCGCCTGCTGTCGGTTCAAGCGGGAATCTCAGCGCCTCAATGATGTCCCGAAATGCCCAGTCGGACCGATCGGTCGCACCGTCCCCGTTAGGCCATTTGGCCGGGGAATGCCGCCGGTTTCTGGCGTTCGCGCTGGTGGCCTGGGCCGTGATCCTGATTCCCGTTTCGGCGGCGGGTCCCTCGGCAGAGCGCATCGCGTTTGACGCCGCCGCCCGTGATTTCGACGGCGGCCTCTGGGATCGGGCGGCGCTGGAGTTCAGCGAGTTCTCGACCAAGTACACCCGCAGTCCCCTCAAGGGCGAAGCGCAGCAGCGCTTGCTCTTTTCGCAGGCCGAATTGGCGGCCGCCCGGGAGGAAGGTGCGTCCGCCGCCGACTTGTTCGCTCAATTCCAGCGGCAGTTTCCGGAGACGCCACGAGCCGGACTGGCGGCGGTTCGTGAGGCCGAGCTCCGACTCAAGGCGGGCGATGCTGCTGCTGCGGCTGCGGTGTTGCTCACCCCACAAGGAGCGTTTGTCCGCAAGGCGGTGGTGGGAAAGGTGTCGGCGGTGGCGTATCGCGGGTTGATGACCCGTGCCCAGGCGCAGGTTGCGCTCAAGGATCCGGCGGCCGCGGAGTCGTCACTGCAGGAAGCCGCAGCGTTTGCCGGGTCACCGTGGGAGGAATTTTCCCGACTTCGCCAGCGTCTGCGTTTACTCGAGGAGGTCGGCCGTCTTCCGGACGCACTGGAAACGGCGCGCCAGCTTCGCGCGCTGACCGCCCGCGCTACCAATCTGATGACGCTTCGTCCGGAGGCGGTGGCCTGGGAGGGCCGTCTCCTGGCCAGGCAGGGAGACCGCGAGGCTGCTGCTTCGGCTTTCCAGGCCAACACGGTCGCCGGCACGCCGTCTGAATTCTTTCGCGAGGCGACTTTGAGGATTGTCGAGTTGCAGATGGAGCGCGGCGACTGGGCCCGCGCCCGCGAGCGCCTGGAGGCCTTCGAGGCGGCGCTTCCCGCCGATCCGGAAATCAATCGCGTGCGACTGCTCCTGGGCCAGACCTTGTTCCGGCAGGCGATTGCGGTCCGAAGTGGTACGAATCGAACCGAGTTGGCGGGGTTGCTGACGTCGTCGTCGGCCCAGTTCCAACTCGCTCTCTCCAACGCACCCGCCGCGGATCTGGCGGGTCCGCTGTATCTTGGGCGGGCCTGGACGGCCTGGGAAAGCGGGATGTTGTCGAATGCCGGCGATCCCCTGCGCGACGCGGAAACCAATTTTCTCGCGGCCGCCTCCGCGCTGCCCACGGGGCCGCTGCAGGCGCTGGCCCGATTCAAGGCGGGCGACTGCCTGCTGGCCCGTGGCGAGGCGGCCGCCGCGGTCGGACAATACGTGCTGGTGCTGGATGGCTACCCAGGGCAACCCGAGGTGCAGAAGGAACTCGGCGAACTCGTGGCGGAGCAGGCCGTTCGCGCGGCAGTCCTCGCGACCAACCGCGTGGTGGCGGATCGAGCGATGACCCGTCTTCTGGCTTCGTGGCCCGAGGGGCAGCCGGCGCGGCGCAGCGGGCTCCTGTTCGGACAGTATTTATCGAAAGTGGGCGATCGTGAGCAGGCCCGGCGCCTGCTTCAGGATTTCGAAAAGCGATTCCCGCAGTCGGCAGATCGTGCGGACTTTCAACTGGCGCTCATCGCGTCGGAGCTGCGGGCCCGCCAGTGGAGCAACGCTGTCGTCCGGTTGGATGGCCTAATGGCCGGAACCACCAACGCTCCGGTGCTGGCCCAGGCGGAGATCGAGCGCGCCTGGGCTCGGGCGATGGGAGACGGAGGCACCAATTCCATGGAGGAGTTGTCCCGGGTGGCCACCAAGCATCCCACGCATCCAATGACCCCAGCGGCCCACCTTTGGGTGGCTGCGGAATTCTTCAAACACCGCGACTTCATTCGGGCCGAACTGGCGTGTCAGCGTTTGATCACGAACTCCGTATGGCGCGGCAGGGAGCCCTGGTTTCAGGCACTCTACTGGGCGGCGGAATCGGCCCGAGAGCGTCAGAGCTATGACAGCGCGCTGCAATACTTCGACGAATTGCTCAGCCACAAGGCGGCGCCGGAAACGCTGTTGCCGACGGCGTATTTTGCCTTGGGGGAATTGCGTCTGGGACAGCGCAGTGCGGATCTGGCGCGACCGCTGGCGCCGTTCGATCTCGCCCTTCAGGCCTTCACCAAGGCGGCGAGTTTCGACAAGTCGCCGCAGCGCGCGGCGGCGCTGGGGCGAATGGCCGATTGTCACCTGCAGTTAGCCACCCAGTTCAAGGTCGAGGCGCCTCCCGAGGCCGCCAAACGGGCGGCGGAACTTCAAGTCGCAGCCGATCTGTACCGGCAGGCGATCGCCGAACCTGCGTCGGATTTGGCGGTGCGCTGCCAGGCCGGGATGGGATTGGGCATCGTTCGGGAAAAGCTCGCGGCTCTGGCGGTTTCGCCGGCGGCACGTAGTGCAGAATTGCACGCCGCGCTCGGTGCCTATCTCGATGTGGTCCATGGCCGATTGCGCCGGGACGGGGAATTGTTGCTTCCGCTCTGGCTCGGGGATGCCGGGCGCGAAGCGGGACGTCTCATGGAGGAACTGGGAAACACCCGCGAAGCCATCCAGCTCTATGAGGAACTCGCCCGGGAGCTTCCGGCAGACCGATCCCTCTGGTTGGAGCGTTCCGCGTCAGCCGGGCGTCGGCAGCCGGTTACGGCGTCATCCGCACCATAGTCCGTGCAGTCCGGACCAGGGCATCCTCTTCCGGGGAGAGCGTCGCCCCCGTCGCACCGGTGAGCGCCTCTCGGGCTCCTTTGGCGTTCCCGGCGTAGGCTAAAAAGACGCCCTGCATGGCGGAATAGATCGGGCGCTTCAGCACCTCCGCCCCCAGCGTGTTCATCACCGCCACCGCCTGCCCGTGCTGTCCCCGAGTGAACAGGGCGAAGGCGTAGGTCGCGACATGCACGGGATTCTTGGGTGACTTGACGTGCAGAGTGTCCGCCATCTGCTGGAGTTTGGCGTCGTTCTTGTCGAGAAGCAGCCCCAGGTAGACGACGTTGTTCAGTGCCGCGCTGTCGTTCGGTCGGATGGCAAGCATCCGACGCGCCACTTTGAGCTGACCCAGGGTATCCTGGCGTTGGAGATAGATGCGATTGAGGTCAAAGAGTGCACCCTCTTCAAGCGCGCCGCTCTCCGCAATCGCCCAGAGAGTCAACTCGACCTGGGGCCCGAAATGCCACAACTGGGCCATCTTTGCCAGTGCCTGGAGTTGCGCTGGGTTCTGTTTGGCGGCCTTGATCGCACGCTGCCACAGGGTGTCCAACTCCGTGTTGCGCGTTTCGACGCTGGCCAGGAAATGGGCCGCCACCGCGTCGTACGCGATGCGGAAGGAGTCGAAGTCTTTCCAATCCTCCGATCGAACCCACTGGCGCAATCCCAGCCAGTCCTTGACCCCAATCAACAGGTCGGCCACCGCGATTCTCAATGACGGATCCGCCAGAGGTTCGCGCGGCAGCGTTCGGACCCAGGCGAGCGCGGCTGGGCTCATTCCGTTGTTACTCATCCAAACCGCCAGTTGAGCGAGTTCCTGCGGCTTGCTGACTGTGGCTTTCTCCAGGTTGCTAACGGATGACTCCAGTTTTTGCGAGCCGGCCGCCTTGAGGACGGTCAGGTGCAGGATCCGGGAGGCGAACGGTACGTTGGTGGAGGCGATCATCTGTTCTGCGAGCCGCAGCGCCTCCGTATTGCGACGGCCCCGGAGGGCATCCTCGATCCGTAGCGTCAGAGCGGCAACGCGCGTCGGGCCGTTGGTGGCGAGGCGATCCAGCGTCTGCCGTGCCTCCTGGTTTTTTGCCTGCGAATCCATCAGCAACCGGGCGCGTGCGAGGTTGAATTGACGATCGAGATTGGAAGGATCGAGGCGGCTGGATTCGGCGAAGCTGGCCTCCGCTCCGCTGAAATCTGCAACCGAGAACTGGGCTGCACCCAGGGCCTCGAAGAAGGAAGGGTTGGGGGGGGCATTGGTGCCCACGGCGAGCAGGATGTTGCGGGCGGTCATCGAGTCCCCGACCGCGAGTGTGGTGAGTGCGAGCTCGATACGGTTCGTCAGATTCCACGGGGCGAGGTCAAAGGCATGCTGACGCCAGGGTCGCGCGGCGAACGGCGAATAGTGCTCGGCGGAAGTCGCGATGATCCTGACTGCCTGAAGGTTGCTGGTGTCCTCGTTATACAACGCCCTGGCTAGGCTGGCGGCCTCGTCAAAACGGCCATCGCGCAGCAGTCGAGAGGCGACCTCCAAGCGCTTCGAATTACGCCAACCGGAATAGGTGCGCTCTCCGCGCCACGACCAGATACCCCATAGGACCAGCACCGTCACCACGAGGCCGATCGTCCATTGGACAGCGATCAGCAATGCAGTGCCCTTGCGAATCGTTTTCCTGACCTTTCGCTGCCGTTTTTCCGTGGGTTCCACCTACCCACCCTTAGTCAATCGGGCGCGGCATTCAAGATCTCGCTGAGCGGGTAACGGACCTGGAATGCGGCTAGAAGCTCATGCCAATCGTTGACTGAACCTGAAGATCATTATTCTTCACACTGATCGCCGGGTGCGAGTCGTAGAGGTCGACCAGATTGAGGCTGAGCGTAATCCGTTTAAACAACGGGTAGACGAGACTGAGATCGGCGCGGACGCGAACGACGGAAAAATCCCCGATGTCCGGCGTGTAGGAGAGCGAGTGCCGGATTTCCAGCTTGTCCACCGGCCTCCACACCAGGTTTTCGCCAAGCCGAGCCGAGACAAACGAGTGTCGCGGCTGGTTGTGGTAATCCTGATCCTGGTACTGCAATCCAGCCTCAGTGTTCAGGCTGAGCTTTGGTTTCTGGATCAGTTTGTATCCGAGACCGGCGCCCTCGTGGAACTCGAGGTCGATGCGGCGGATTTGGTCGTAGCCAGAGCCGCCCTGGTTGTAGATGTACAGCCGTCGCTTCTTGCCCAGATCGGTTTCCGTTTTGGCCGAACCGTCCATGCGATTCGCCGACTGCACCGCATTCACCGTGCCGTACGCGACGTGATAGTCGACGGTGTTGCGGACCCGGTCCCAGGAGTGCGAGGCGTTTCCGTTTAGATAAAAGGTCCGTCGGTCCGAGGTGCCGAAACCAACGTCCATACCGAGGTTCAAGGAACCGTGCCAGTTGGTGAACACGGGCCGGATTGGCGCCGGAATCAATCTGACCAGGCCGGTTGGAACCGGAGGTTTCGCCGCGGTCGTCGGCGTTGGCGTCGCGACGGCTGGGGGTGTCGCCGTGGCCACGGTGGGCTTGGCGGCCGGCGCATTGGTCGCTGGCGTCTTGGGAGGCGGTGGAGCCGGAGCTTGCGCTGGAGTCGGTGCGGCAGAGAACGCTGCCTGAGGCTGGGTTTCGACGCGCTGTGCGATCGCCGCCTTGGGAACAGCGATGCGGCCGGCAAGCGGCGAAAGGACCACTACTTGGGTCGTGTCCTCGGATAGGAAATCGCCGGAGATCCGGTCGCCGTTTGAAAGGGTGAGGACCACCGTTGTGGCGTGGGCCAGGGCGAGACTGGCCACCCCCCACCCGAGTATGCCGAGCGCGAGCCGGCGGGCTTTGGATGCGGTCGTTATGGAGGTCAATCCCGAGAGGGATGTGCGTGAAGGACTAGCGTCCCTTGGGCGAAGCGGGGGCATTTTTCTTCTTGGGTGCCGCGGCGTTTTCACCGATTCCGACGGGCGAGTTGGTCGTGCTCGTCGGTGCGGTCACGTTTGCCTGAACCGCCGCCTCCGCGGCGGCTGGTTGCGGCTTTGGCGGGACTGGAATGTCCGAGCGATCCGGACGCCGTGTTCCTCCCACGACTGCAATCTCCCCGGATTCATTCACGCGAAGTTCCGGACGACGGCCTGAGATTCTCCAGATCTGCCGGGTGACCAGCGTGCCGTCTGGATCGACCTCGTGATACCGGAGGTCGTCCGGTCCCATCTGATGCAATACGTGAAGATGACTTTTGCGATCCATCACCCACTGCGGGTGGTTGAACGACACCAGTTGCCCCAATTGCAGCACCTTGAGCGTCTGGTTCTCTGCCCCATCCGTCACCCGCAAATAGAGGCGGAGGTTCTTCAGAAAGTTCACCTGCTGCAGAATGTATTTCCGGGCGGCCACCGTTCCGTCCGGTTTGGTGTAGCCGAACATACGGTCCTCGTTGAGCCGCACACCGTTGACGATTTCGATCTTGAGCGGCGGGCTGGCAAAGGTTTCGCGTCCTGCAAACGGCGTGACCGTGGCGGTGATCCGATACGTGCCCGCCTGTTCCAGTGCGAACTCCGGGGCGAGATCGAAACGCACCGTGCCCGCGGTGGCCTGTTGGAGGGTGAATTCACCCACGTCCGCGGGCTCGGAAAGCTTGTTGACCACGCCCCCGTCCGCCCGCTCCACCGTGAAGGCAATCCAACCCGGATAGGTGCCGAGGGGCAGCGGGCTACCGGTGAAATTGCCGATGCGCACCGAGACCTCGAGGGATTCCGCCGGAAGGAACTGCTCCTGTTCGCTCCGGATGCGGACGTCAATCTGCGCGGCCGTTCGCTGTGGAAGCAGAACGCCCAAAATCAGGCAAACGAGCGAAGAAAATACGGGGATGCGCTTCATGGCGATCACACTAGGGAAACAAGGGTTGACTGCAAGGTGTGGTGCGCTTCGCGAGCGTGGTTTCCGCTCCGATCGCGGTGGTGGACCACTCCAACTGGGGACCAATCGGGTGCGACTGAACGCAATCGATTCCGCGAAAAACCTCGTGGAACGATGCCTCGGAAGCAGGATTGTGACTCTTGAATCAAAAACGCGTTGACACTCAATCGACCGGCTCCTATCAATTCGCGCCTCAATACGAGTTGCAGGCGCTTTGATTTCGGTTTCTTCGCCCGGTGAAAGGACGGGAGGCTGAAATTTTTTGTCGTCGCAAGGCGGCAGAAATGCCGTCGAAGTAAAGCCCAAGTAGCTCAGTTGGCAGAGCACGTCCTTGGTAAGGACGAGGTCACCGGTTCAAGCCCGGTCTTGGGCTCCAGTTTGCAGCGATCGAACACAACGAACTAAGAACATTGTCAGTCACATGGCTAAAGAGAACTTCCAGCGCACCAAGCCGCACCTGAACGTGGGCACCATCGGCCACGTTGACCACGGCAAGTCCACCCTGACCGCCGCAATCGTTGCGGTGCAGAATCGCAAGGGCCTTGCTCCGGCGATCTCGTACGCCGACATCACCAAGGGCGGCACGGTTCGTGACGACACCAAGACGGTGACCATCGCGGTCTCGCACGTCGAGTACGAGAGCCCGAAGCGTCATTACGCCCACGTCGACTGCCCCGGCCACGCTGACTATGTGAAGAACATGATCACCGGTGCCGCCCAGATGGACGGAGCGATCCTGGTCGTGAGCGCTGCGGATGGCCCGATGCCCCAGACCCGTGAGCACATCCTGCTCGCCCGTCAGGTCGGCGTGCCGAGCATCGTGGTCTTCCTGAACAAGGTCGACCTCGCGGACGCGGACCTTCTCGAGCTCATCGAGATGGAAATTCGCGACCTGCTCAACAAGTACGGTTTTCCTGGCGATACCACCCCGATCATCCGTGGTTCCGCCACGGCTGCTCAGGCGGGCAAGCCCGAGGGTGAGAAGGCTATCGCCGACCTGCTTGAGGCGTTGGACGCCTTCGTCCCCGAGCCCGTTCGCGAGAACGACAAGCCTTTCCTCATGTGCATCGAGGACGTGTTCAACATCGAAGGTCGCGGCACGGTCGTGACCGGTCGTGTGGAACGCGGCACTCTCCTCAAGATGTCCGAAGTCGAAATCGTCGGCCTCAAGGACACCCGCAAGACCACCGCGACCGACATCGAAATGTTCCGCAAGTTGCTCGATAGCGCGACTTCCGGTGACAACGTCGGCGTGCTGCTCCGCGGCACCCGCAAGGAAGACGTCGAGCGCGGCATGGTTCTGGCAAAGCCGGGCTCCATTAAACCTCACAACAAGTTCAAGGCAGAGGTGTACGTCCTCACCAAGGACGAGGGTGGTCGTCATACCCCGTTCTTCACGAAGTATCGCCCTCAGTTCTATTTCCGCACCTCGGACGTGACCGGCACGGTCACACTGCCGGCGGGCGTGGAAATGGTGATGCCCGGTGACAATGTCGCCGTCGAGGTCGAGTTGATCGCCCCGGTTGCGATGGAGAAGGGTCTCCGCTTCGCCATCCGCGAAGGCGGCCGTACCATTGGTGCGGGCCGTGTTAGCGAAGTGTTGGTCTAAGTTTATCTGCCAATGGGGGGCCGGCTTTAACCGGCTCCCCATTGTCAGTCGCCGTATTTCGAAAGGATTCACCGGACAGGGCGTTAGCTCAATTGGTAGAGTAGCGGTCTCCAAAACCGTTGGTTGGGGGTTCGAGTCCCTCACGCCCTGCCAAACTCCGCGGAGGGGTGGCAGAGTGGTCTAATGCGGCGGTCTTGAAAACCGCTGTGGGTGAAAGCCCACCGGGGGTTCGAATCCCTCCCCCTCCGCCACTGATTGTGAACTTTTATCTTCAACTCTTGGTCTGGGTGGTCGTGGTTGGCGCTGCCTTCGCGATCCTCTGGAAAAACGGCTACCTGGCCCGTCTCTCCCTTTACGTGGGCGAGACTCGTGAGGAGCTACGCAAGTGCACTTGGCCCACCCGGGATGAACTGATCCAGTCCACCCTCCTGATTGCCCTCGTGATCGCCTCCCTTGGCGTGTTTACGATGGTGGTCGATTTTGTCGTTCTGTACGTTATCAAGAAGCTCGTTTAGGCATACCTCATGAAATTCCAGTGGTTCGTCCTACACGTGCTCGCCGGTCAGGAGCAGAAGGTGCGTGACAGCATCTTGAAGCGCATCAAGACCGATGAGATGGAGCCCTATATTCAGGAGGTGCTCCTTCCCATGGAAAAGGTGGTGGAGGTCCGTGGCGGCAAAAAGACGGTCACCAACCGCAAGTTGCATCCTGGCTATGTCTACGTCGACATGGCGTTACTGGATGAGAACAAGCGCCCAATGGAGCGTCCTTGGTATTTTGTTAAGGACATTCAGGGCGTCATCGGTTTTGTGGGAGGCGAGCGACCCATGGAAGTCACCGCGGACGAGATCGCGGTGATCAAGACTCAGGTGACCGACAGCGAGGACACCGAGAAGCCCAAGGTTAATTTCGAAGTCGGAGAAACGGTCAAGATCAACGATGGACCTTTCCTGAACTTCAGCGGTATGATTGAGGAGATCGAGCCCGAAAAGGGCAAACTCAAGGTCACCGTGGATATCTTCGGGCGGAAGACGCCCGTGGAACTCGAATACTGGCAGGTCGAGAAGTCGTGATGCATGCGCCTCTCTTGCGCGACGTCGGAAACCGCCGCAACTCAGTGAACTAAGCGTAGTAACATGGCAAAGAAAGTCACAGGCATCGTCAAGCTGCAGATTCCGGCCGGCCAGGCCAATCCTGCTCCCCCGGTGGGTCCGGCTCTCGGCTCCCAGGGCATCAACATCATGGCGTTCTGCAAGGAGTTTAACGCCGCCACCAAGGACCGGGCAGGTCTGGTTATTCCCGTGGTGATCACGGTATACCAAGACAAGTCATTCTCCTGCGTTTACAAGTCGCCTCCGGCGTCCGTGCTGCTCAAAAAGGCAGCCGGCATCGCTTCCGGATCCAAGACCCCGAACAAGGAAAAGGTCGGCAAGGTCACCCGGAAGCAGATCCTCGAGATCATCAAGCTCAAGGGCTCGGATCTCGCCTGCAACAGCGAGGAAGCGGCCATCCGCACCATCGCCGGCACCGCCCGCAACATGGGCATCGACGTCGTCGATTGAGCCGCCCGCTGGATGCGGAGTGAATCCCTCTCCAACCCCGGCCGCCCAGCGGTCGGGGTTTTTTCGTTTGAAACGATCGCTTGAAACTTACTCTGCGGGACCTGGGTGTTGAGGGACGACCTGCCGGAGTTCCTTATCGCAACCCACCTGATTCCCCACGCCGTTTCCCATGAACCGCACCGCATCCCGCCTAGCCGTCCTGATGGCAGGCCTCTGCCTCGTCCCGGTTTTTTCTCGGGCCGCCACTGAGGAAAACCTGAAAACCAACTTCACTGCGCTGCCGGGTGGCAAGCTCATGATCGATGTCGACTCGGGTGCGATCGAAGTGCGTACCCATGCCGTCCAGGAAATCCAGGTGGACGTTCATCGAAGGATCAGCATGCGGACCGAGGCCAAGGAGCAGCAGTGGTTGGCGGATCGTCCGGTGACCTTTTCCCGCGACGGCAACACCTTAAAGATTCGGGCGCGGAAGTCTGGGGCCACTGCCGGATGGAATTGGTCTATTGGGACCCAGAGCATCGAATGCCGATTTGTGGTGACGGTTCCGGTGGAATTCGCCGCCGACCTGGCGACCAGCGGTGGATCGATTGCGGTGAAGGGATTGCACGGCGCACTGAAGGCAAACACCTCTGGGGGCGGGCTCCGCTTTGAGGACACGCAGGGCGAGTTGCATGGCGACACCTCCGGGGGTGGCATCCAATTGAAGAATTGTGACGGGACGTTGCGTGTGGATACCAGCGGTGGCGGGATCAAATCCGAAGGGGGCCGAGGCACCCTCCACGCCGACACGTCGGGGGGATCCATTGAGGTTCGCCAGTTCGCGGGTCCGGCCACGGTGCATACGTCTGGCGGCGGGATTCGGCTCGAGGGCGTCGCGGGCGAGGTGCGAGGAGAGACCTCCGGCGGGTCGATTCATGCGGTGGTTTCCGCGCCAGTTCCCGGTGCCATCCATCTCTCTACCTCCGGCGGCGGGATCGAAGTGAAGGCGCCGAAGTCTGCCGCGTTTGACCTGAGTGCCGGAACGTCTGCAGGCCACGTAACCTGCGATCTGCCCATCGAATCCAAGGACAAGCCGCATCGAAGCCATTTGAGCGGTCCGGTCAACGGCGGGGGGCCGAAGGTGAGCCTCGAGACAAGTGCCGGAAGCATCCATATTCTGGCGCTCGACTGATCGGTCAAAGCGTCTGCGCGCCGGACAGCGCGCTTGACCCGGAGGGGCGTCCTTTGCGCTGATCGGTCCGTGGGCGCGATGGCGTTCCACTGCATGGTGCCCCCCGGATCCAGTCTCAAACCCGACTCCTCTGACGCGACTCCGCACCCGCTTCGGGTCGCGCACCTGTGCGCCGGGAACCTCTACGGTGGCGTGGAGACGTTCCTGGAAACTTGGGTAAGTCAGGAGCGCGCTGCGGGGCTTGAAAGCCGGTTTCTGATTGGATGGGATGGGCGCCATGCCGAGGAACTTCGAAAGCTCGGCGCCCCGGTGGAACTCGTCGGTGGCGCGCGTCTGTCGCGTCCATGGCAGGTGCTGGGTGTGCGCCGAAGGATCCGGGAATCCCTGGCTCGGAATCGGCCGGATGTGGTGGTGGTGCACTCAGGCTGGACCCAGTGGGTGATGGGACCTCCCGCACGTGCTTTGGGTATCCCGTTAGTGCTCTGGGTCCACAACGAGCTGCCGTCCCGCAGCCTGCTCCACCAGTTTGCACGCCGTGTTCGACCTTCGGGCATTCTTGCCAACAGCCAGTTTACCGCCAACACCGTGCCGGCGTGGTATGGGGTCCAACCGACGGTGATCTTTTGCCCGGTGGCGGCCCCAGCGCCTGCGCCGGATTCGAGCCGTTCGCAGCTCCGAAGCGCCCTGACGACGCCGCCGGACGCTTTTGTTCTGCTGCAGGCGAGCCGCCTTCAGGAATGGAAGGGTCATCGAAACGGTCTCCGGGCTTTGGGGCGCTTGAAAGATCGGAAGGATTGGTTCTGGTGGATTGCCGGCGGCGCTCAGAGACCCGAGGAAGGGGCGTATCAGGCGAGCCTGGTTCGAGAGGCTGAATCGCTCGGAATTGCCGATCGAATCCGTTGGCTGGGACACCGGACCGACGTGGCCCGCTTGTTGGATGCCAGCGATGCCTACCTCCAGGTCAATGTCACGCCGGAGCCGTTTGGGGTGGCATTCATTGAATCACTCTATGCCGCACGGCCGGTGGTGACGGCCGACGCGGGAGGCATTGCCGAAGTGGTCACGTCGGCCTGCGGGGTCCGCGTTGTTCCCGGCGACGATGCTCAACTCGCCTCCGTGTTGACTCAATGGATGTCGGACCGTCCCGAGGTTCAACGCCTCGGCGCCGCCGGACCCGCCGTGGCACGGTTGTCCTGCGATCCGCACCAGCAACTCGAACGGATCGCCGCCGAATTGCGGCGGATTCATTCTCTTCCCCATTGAGCCGATGAATCTCGTCCGTCCTCTTTCCGCCCTCGCCTTTGACCGGTTTCCGCGTCGCTTCCTCCGCGCGGTGACTGCGGGTCTCCTCGCGTGGGGGTTGGTGAAGCCCCTCGCCGCAGCGGTCGTCGTCACGACCAACCTGCCGGCGCCCGCGGGATCGCATCTGGTGGTGACGCTGAACGGAGGATCCATCGAGGTGATCTCCCACGAGTTGGGAGAGATTCATCTGGAGGCGCAACGGATCGCCCGCGGGCGGACGCCGGCGCGGGAACAACAGTTGCTTTCCGAGAGTCCGCTTCAGGTCACGAAGGAGGGAACCAACTGGGTGTTGAAGACCTTGACCCCGACCAAGGAGGCCCGGTTGGCAAATGGTGAACGGCCACCCTTGGGGGGCCTGTTCAAGCTCCGGGTGCCGAAGGATTGCAGTGTCGATCTGACGACCGAGCTGGGTTCGATCGAGGTGCGAGGCCTCATCGCAGGGGTGCAGGCGCAGACGGGTGGAGGGTCCCTTCGGTTCCTCGAGATTCACGCGCCGATTTCGGGTGAGACGGTCAGCGGAACCATTCTCGCATCGGCGTGCGTGGGGACCAACTCCTTGGTGACGCGGGGCGGGGGAATCCAGGTGCTGGGTGGAACCGGGGACCTTCGACTGGAATCAGGGGGCGGGACGGTGGTCGTGCGGCGGTTCCGTGGACCGGTTCGCGCCGAGGTCAGCGCCGGGAATCTGGAGTTTGAACGGGTGATCGGAGCCTTGGATGGCCTGACGGGAAGCGGAAGGATTGTGGCGGATCTCGTGCAGCCCATCCCCGGATCGGTGCGTCTCGAGGCGTCGGGCGGCGGCGGCATCGTCGTGCGAGTGGCGCGTGAGGCCGGATTCTCGCTGGATGCGATGACCTCTGCAGGGTTTGTGTCGCTTGGAGTGGACAAGTCTGCCGCCCCGGCGGCACCGACGAGTGAGCGACGCGAAGCGGTGAATGGCGGGGGACCCGAGCTCTGGTTGCGAACCGGTGCGGGCTCCATTCGTATCACGCCTTGGGTCGAATCTCCTGGCACCAAGTCTCCATGAAACCGCTGGTCATCGTCGGTGATCGGAGTGATTCCATTCTCGCGCACAACGCGGTTTCAAGGTCGATGGACCTTGCCGGCGTTGGGGACGGGTGGCGTTGGATCCGATCGGGCGAGGTAACGGATGCGGTCCTCGCGGAGGCCGCGGGTCTGTGGCTCGTGCCTGGATCGCCCTACGAAAGTCTGGATGGGGCGCTGCGCACGTG
>JANXMD010000612.1 GCA_025354845.1 Verrucomicrobiota bacterium
CCTCAGAAAGGATCGATTGTCACTAGTATAGATCTGACCCCAGATGCCCCTCTGCCAGTATAGATCTGACCCCAGATGCCCCTCTGCCATCCCGCTGCCGCTGGCAGCAGCCCTGGATCTCCAGGGAAGCGAGGAGGTCCAATGGCAACTCCTAGCCCGGATATTTCACACGCCGGTTGAGGTTTGCCGGGGTGGCGGGTTTTTTCCGGCCGGCGGGGAGTTTTTCGGTGCGTCTTAAATCGGGTTCTCGGCAAATTCGGTTTAATATCGAAAAAGCGGTATAAATCACCGGTTTTTGGACATTCGCGGGCACGTTATTCACATCGCATTCACATTTCGAACGCGTTCGGCGCCGAATCGGCTCGTCGTCGATCAGCCGGTGCCTGCCTCCAGGCAGGCCAGTCGCCGCTGTGCCAGCCGAAACACCGCCTGCAACGGAAATGCGCTGCAATACTGCACGTGCACCCGCCGCACGCTGATCCGTACCGTCGCCGCCACCTTCAATAGTTTGAGACGGATCGTGCCCGCCGTCGCCGCCGCCAGTTCCGTCCCGTGCAGGCACAGCGCCCGCATCCGTTCCAACAGCAGGTACGCCAGCGTTGCCAGCCAAAGGCGCAATTGGTTGCTCGCAAGATGATGGGTGCTCATCCGGTCGGCGTTCAGATCCAGCGTCTGCTGCTTCAGGATGTTCTCCATGTTCCCGCGCGCGCAGTAGATCTCCTCGTAGAGCGCTTGGGTTCCGAACCGGGTCTTCGAGTCGGCCTCTCCTTTGAAACCGCCGGCAGGCAGGCTCGTGACGATGAAGCGGGGATTGCGTCCGGCTTCCATGACCTCGGCCTTGCCGATGACCCGACGCGGACGGCTCCAACTCTTCAATGTCTGGTATTCGAACTCCGTGAATTCGCGGGCACTGGCCGCCCCGTTGAGTTTGCGCTTCTCCTCCGCGGCCACCCAATGCGGCTCCAGCTTTTCCAAAAGGACCGAATTCTTGGCCAAACCGAGGACATAATGGACCGGCGGCGTCTGCTCCTCGCAGTACTGCATGATCGACTCGCGGCAGAATCCGCTGTCGCCGCGCACGAGGATCCGCGTCTTGGGAAAGCGCCGGCGCAGCGCGGGCAGGATCACCGACAGCGCCGCCTCCACGTCGGCATCGAGATCGGCGTCGCCCCGGCGCACCTGCGCCCAGAGGACTTTGGTGCCGCACACCACGTAGAGGGGTTGGTAACACCAGCCGTCGTAATAGGCACTGAAGTGCCGCCCTTCCTGGAGGCCATGGACCAAGTGACCCATCAGGTCGAGATCGAGCACCAATTCCTCGGCGTCGGCGGGCAGGCAGCGCAGGCCCAGTTCGAGGACCGCGTCGCGGAGCTTGATCGGGTCGTGGGCCAGCTTGTGGTAGCGGCTGGTTTTGGAGTTGCTCAGTTCCATCCGGTTGAGCGTGCTCGGCGCGGCCAGCGCGCAACCCTTGCCCTGGAGGCGTTGGGCTCCCAGCGGATCGGACTTTCCCGCGGCGACCGCGAGCAGCGGGTCGCGGCGCAGGGTGTGGTGGTCGTTGAGATCCTCATAGCCCAGTGCCAGCGCGTGGAGGCGTTGGGCGACGAGTTCCTCGAGGCGATGGTCGACGAGGCCCTGGCAACGGCGATCCTGGAAACAGGAAGCCACCGTGCGGGAGACGCCGAAGGAACGGTCGATCTGGCGGAGAAGCAGTGCACCGCCGTCGCTGGAGAGATGGCCGCCGTCGAAATCGGCGACGACCTTGCGCGAACCGAGGTCTTGAAAAAGGAGCGGCGATGCGGGACAGTCTGTGTCGGCGGCAGTGGAGTTTCTCATTGTTGGAACATGTTCTGAACCAACACGTTCCTGAGCATCTTCCCTGCCGCTTTTAGCTTAGTTGTGAAATATCCGGGCTAGGCCCCAGCGAACCACCGTGGGGCGAAATCGGCCGGTGCATTCAAGCCCTGTTTTGAAGTGTTCCAAGGAATTGACATTCCCCCCATCCGCTCCTAATTTTTCTCTCGATTCGGGCTGTAGTACGTTTCTTCAGCGGGGTTCCCCACCCCCACCTCCTTGGCGTCTGCGGCCCGAATCACTCACTTCCCCACTCTGGTCTTGTTTCTCTCTCGGCATTCCTTCCGCGTTCCAATCCACGCAAACCAATTTGACACGCGACGGCTTCCCAGTACCTTCGCCGCATCAAGCGGACCAAATTGGTCCTGTTTAAAACCCCATGCAAATCACCCGCGCGAGCGAATATGCGATGTTGGGCCTTTTGGCCCTCGCTCGGCGTCCTATGGGTGAGGTGGTCATGCTGGACGTGGTGGCCGGCGAGGAGGACATCCCGGTCAGTTTTCTTGGCAAGATTTTCCAAAGCCTCGCCCGTGGGAAGCTGGTGAAATCCAGCCGAGGTTCGGGTGGCGGCTTCATGCTGGTGCGCACTCCGGAGTCGATCACGGCGCTGGAGGTCATCGAGGTGGTTGAGGGGCCCGTTTCGCTCACCCGCTGTCTCGACGAAGACACCGGTTGCGAGCACGCCAGCGGATGCGCCCTGTGCGGCCTTTTTGCCGAGGCGCAGGATCGGGTCAAGGAGGTCTTTTCCGGAACCACCGTCGCCCAGTTGGCGGGACGGCACATCCCGGGAGGAATGGTACGCAACGCCCGGGGGCGCGAACGGATCGTCTTCCGGTCGCAGCAATCCCAGGCCGGCAGCAGCCTTGCGGAAAAGTCCGCAGTCTGAACCCGAAACTGAAATTTCGAGTGATGGGACGGTTGAAGAGAACGAGACTTTGAACTTTTGAAATCGATATGAGCGATACCTACACGCTGTACAACCCGACGGTCATGGAACACTTCATGAACCCGCGCAACATGGGCGACATCAAGGATGCCGATGGTGTGGGTGAAGTCGGGGCGGCCGCCTGCGGCGACATCATGAAGATCAGCCTCAGGATCAAGGACGGGAAGATCGCGGATGCCCGCTTCAAGACTTTCGGCTGCGGTTCGGCGATCGCCAGCTCCAGCATGGCCACCGAGCTCATCAAGGGCCGCACCATTGACGAGGCGATGAACTTCACCAATCAGGAGGTCGTCGATGCGCTCGGCGGTCTGCCCCCGGTGAAAATTCACTGCTCAGTCCTCGCTGAGGAGGCTCTCAAGGCCGCCTTGGAGGACTACGTGAAGAAGCATCCGGAACTCGCCGGCAAGAAACCTGCCGAGCAGGCGGTCGCCGCCTGATCCGTTCCGGACCTGCAAAACACCCCGCGGACGGACGGCGACGACCGTACGCCGCGGGGTTTCTATTGCGGCGATACCGCACCGATCCCCGCCGTCCCGTTTTCGAATCCCCTTTTCCGCTCCTCTTCCATGCGCAACGTCTATCTGGATCACCAGTCAAGCACCCCCGTCCTTCCCGAGGTGTTCGACGTGATGAAGCCGTACTTCACTGAAGCTTTCGGCAATCCCTCTTCCCTGCATCAGTATGGCCTGCGGGTCCGAGATGCGCTCAAGAAGGCCCGGCAGCAGATGGCGGCACTGATCCACGCCGAGAGCGAGGAGGAGATCTTCTTTACCTCCGACGGCACAGAATCGGCCAATCTGGCGATCAAGGGCGTGGCCTATGCCAATGAGCGCAAGGGCAAGCATCTGGTGGTCTCGGCCACCGAGCACCCCAGCGTGATTCAGTCGGTCGAATTCCTCGAAAAGCAGGGATGGACCTGCACGCGGGTTCCAGTGAATCCCGAGGGAATCGTCGACCTGGAAGCCCTGCGTGCCGCCATCACGCCGCAGACCGTCCTGGTGGCACTCCACCACGTGAACCACGACATCGGCACCATTCAACCGGTCGTCGAGGCGGGCAAGATCTGCGCCGCGCTGGCGGTGCCGCTGTATGTCGACTGCGAGGCCAGCGCCGGTTGGCTGCCCATTGACGTGAAGGAATTCGGGGCCGCGTTGGTGAGTTTTTCACCGCATCGGTTCTACGGTCCCAAGGGCGTCGGCGTGCTCTACCGCAACCGAAAGGCCCGCATCGTCTCCATCCTCCACGGCGGCGTTCAAGAAGGCGGACGCCGCGCAGGGACCGAAAACGTTCCCGCAATCGTCGGGGGCGGCGAAGCGGCGGAGATCGCCCTCCGCGAGCAGCCAGCTCGCGCCGAACACACCGGACGCCTCCAGCGCCGGCTCTGGGAGGGGCTTCGAACCCAGATTCCGTACATCAAGCTCAACGGACCGGAACCCGGACCCACCCGCGTGCCGACCAACCTGAACCTGTCAACCGAGTTCATCGAAGGAGAAGGCCAACTGCTGCTTTGCGACCTCAACGGCATCGCGGTGGCCAGCGGCTCGAGCTGCGTCAGCAAATCGTTGAAGATCTCCCACGTGCTCGGCGCCATCGGCCTCGACCACGCGCTCGCCCAGGGCAACATCATCATGACCCTCGGCAAGGACAACACCGACGAGGACGTCGATTACACGGTCGAAACCTTCGCCAAAATCGTCACCAAGCTGCGCGGGATGTCACCGATGTGGGACGAGTTTCAGAAGGGGGTCATCGATTCCGTCATCGCCCCCACCGGACGTGGCAAGTCCTTCTCCCAACACGCCGCAGAGGTATCCGGCAAAGCAGCCCACTGATTTGCCCCCAGACACGTCAGCACAATCCTGATTCCAGCTCCCCTGACTCCCATGGCAGATTCCTCCCCCATGTTTTCGCAAGACTCCATCCTCGCGGTGCTCAAGACGATCAAGTATCCGGGCTACAGCCGTGACATCGTCTCGTTCGGGATCGTGAAGGATATCCAAATCGAGGGAAACGCGGTGGGTGTGATGATCGAGTTAACGACGCCTAATCAGGACTTGGGCAACCAGATCGCCGACGCCGTACGGCTGGCCCTGCGCGATCGGATCGAGGGTCTCGCCGACGCCCACGTTCAGGTACGAGTGCCCACCCCCCAGCAGGCGGCGGCCTCCGTCCCCGGTGCGGCCTCGAGAAACAAGATTCCAGGATTGAACCGCATTGTCGCCATCGCCTCCGGAAAGGGCGGAGTCGGCAAGTCCACCTGCTCCGTCAATCTCGCCTGTGCGCTGCGGCATCTTGGAGCCACGGTGGGTCTGCTCGACTGCGACATCTACGGACCAAGCATCCCGTTGATGATGGGCCTCAACGAGCGCCCAACGGTAAATGCGGAGGAAAAACTTGTCCCGCCGGTGGCCCACGGCGTGAAGCTGATGAGCATGGGGTTCCTCATCCAGGACGACCAACCAGTCATCTGGCGTGGCCCCATGATTCAGAAGACGATTCAGCAGTTCGTGCATCAGGTGGACTGGGGCACCCTCGATTATTTGCTCGTCGATCTGCCTCCGGGTACGGGCGACGCACAACTCTCTCTGTGCCAGACCGTGCCGCTCGACGGCGGCGTGATCGTGACCACGCCCCAGGAAGCATCCCTGGGCGTGGTCCGCAAGGGTGTGGCGATGTTCGAGAAGGTCAACGTACCGATCCTCGGCATGGTGGAAAACATGAGCTACTTCATCGCGCCCGACGGTTCCCGGGTGGAAATCTTCGGTCATGGCGGCGGTCGTGCCGAGGCGGCACGAAAAGGCATTCCGTTCCTGGGCGAGATCCCGTTGTTCACCGAGATTCGTGTGGGCGGCGACCGGGGAGTGCCGGCGGTGGTTGAGAATCCCGCATCGGCCCCGGCTGCCGCGTTTCTGGAAATTGCCCGCCAGCTCCAAGCCCGTTTCCCGTGAACCCAGATTCGGTGCGGATCGGTCTTTGACTGTCCCCCTTCCTTCGGCTAGTTACCGATCATGCATTCCGGTCTCTCCATCGGACGCCCCCTCGCCCGCTACGCCGCGGCCGCGGTGTTCCTGTGGGTGAGCGCGCTCTCCACGACACTCGCGGACCCCACGCCGGCCGTCGCGCCCGCAAAAGTCAGCTCGAAGCAGGGATCCGAAGGCGGGCCGGTGTCCTCGAAGCCAGCGGACGTAAAAGAAGATTTCCTGCTGCCCGGCCGTGGTTCCCCTGGCGTTCCGGGCATTGATATTCCCCCACCCCAAGGAACCCAGCCCAACCAACGGATGGATCCGCGGGCAAGAAAGAAGCTGATGGAGGAGGCAGACCGGCGCCGAAACTGGATCTTCGACGAAAAGAACGCCGGTGGATCCAGAGACAAGTCCAAGGGCACTGCCGCGGAACGTAAGAAGAATTCTGAAGAGAAGCCGATCGAATTCGAATCGAGTCGCCAACGATCGCTTATGGAGAAGCGCGTGGCCGGCGAGGACGAGAGTTCGAAGAAAGAGCAGGCCAGTCGCGAAGATCGGCAGGCCAAAGATCGGAAGCGCGTGGACCCGTCCAAGCAGAACCGCGGCGAGACTGATTCAGATCCCGACGCCGACCTGAAGGAAGACAAGGAGTCCCTTCGTAACTCCAAGACTGGCATCGACCGCGACAACCGTCCCTTCCAGCAAGCTGTTTTCAGCGATCCGTTCACCGCCGGCCGGGCCGCACCGGAAGAAAACGCCAGGACGGCCTTCGGCGGCGGCGGCGGCCCCGGCGCCAATGCCAGCGGCAGCCCACGGACCGGCCCCGATCCGGTGTCGTCGCGAGTCCAATCAGATCGAATGGAATTGATTCTAAACCGCTCTGCTACCCCGGCTTCCTCGCGTTCGGAACTCGGGCAGTTGGGCGACTTCGGAGGATCCCGCCCCAATCATACCCAGCAGTTCAATGAGTTGCTCGGGGGCTCGGATTCCGGCGGCGGAAAGCCCGGATTGCTCGACAGCGCAAAGGCGCCCGCCGCCTCCAAGGCCTTTGGCACCGGCCCCGGATCCGTGTTCGGCGGCGTGGGCTCGGGTCCGTCTCCCTCGTCCTTGCCGAGCTCCAGCTTCACGGCGCCAGCGGCGCCGCGGCCCGCCGCCCTCTCGATCAAACCGCAACCGGGAGTGCTGCCTTTTCCGTCCCGGACCTTTTAATTTCGGTCCCGCTTCACGATGCTCTTCCGAGACCGCATGCGCTTGTCCCGTCTTACCTCCCTGCTCGTCCTCCTCTCGGCACTCAGCGTGGCCCCGGTGCCTCTCGCCGCCACGGAAAGCAAGATCCTCAAAGTCCTACCCCACCTGCTCGATTTGCAGGGACGTCACTCCCTGTCGCCCAGCCTGTACGAGCGCGATGCCTACCAGGCAATCCTTCGCAAGCACCCCGACCGCATTTCGGCGCTGCGCTTCGACATCCATTGGAGGGCGGACCGCGCTGCTGGTAGCCATCCTGTCCTTCGAATGGAACTCCGCACCTCGACGCATCAGGGCAACGATGTCGTGATCCTTGAATCTCCGCTGCCCGCCCGGGGTACCCGCGGCTGGACGCCGCTTACCCTCGACGCCGCAGGCTATCGCGATGTCGGTGATATCCAGGCTTGGCGGG
>JANXMD010000621.1 GCA_025354845.1 Verrucomicrobiota bacterium
CGGGCAACCCTGGCACCGCCGAATCCGCCAAGCGTTGGAGGCAGGCGCTCGCCAATGTGAGGGCTCACGACATGCCGCCGGCCGAAGTCGACAAGCAGCCGACTGAAGAGGAGCGCCAGCAGTTCCTCGGCTGGATCCCCAAGATCAAGTATCTCAGCCCTAAGGATCCTGGTTTGTTCGTGATCCGTCGCCTGACCAAGGCCGAATATGGCAACACCCTGCATGATCTCTTCGGCGTGTCACCCGCGATCGCCCAGGAGTTGCCGGATGAAGTGTCCGGAAAAGGGTGCCTGAACACGTTGTCTCCCCTCCAATCGGAGCAGTATCTCGCCATCGCCAACGAGGTGCTGGACCAGGTCTTCGCCCCCCACGGAGCGCCGCCGACCCCAGCGCAACAGCGTCTTTTCGGCCGCCCCCCCGCAGCCGGGACCGATCCCCGGGCTGCGGCGAGGGCTGTGGCCCGCTCGCTGGCCCGAAAGGCCTATCGCCGGCCTCCCTCAGAGGCGGAGCTGGAAATCCTGTCGAAGGTCTTCGATCTGGCCCTTGAGAACCAGCTCTCCTATCCGGATGCCCTGCGCCTGATGGTCAAAGCGGTCCTGGTCTCTCCCCAGTTCCTGTTTATCACGCCCGCCTACGGGGCAGTTCCCGGCCGTGACATCGTTCCCTTGGACGACTATCAGCTCGCGTCCCGGTTGTCGTATTTGCTGTGGGCCACCATGCCCGACGCCGAGTTGTCCGCTCTTGCCGATCGCGGCAGACTCCACGAGCCGGCGGTCCTCAGGGCGCAGGTGAAGCGGTTGTTGAAGGACGGCCGCTCCCGGGCTTTGTTTGATGGTTTCGGCGCGCAGTGGCTGGGATTGGGGAGCTTGGAGAGCAAGACGTTCGACCCCGTCCGATTCCCCCAGATGACCCGTGCCATGCGCAGGTCGATGTATGATGAAGCTCGCCTGTTCTTCGGAAGCATCGTGGACGAGAATCGGGGCGTCGTGGGCTTCGTGAACGCACAATACACCTTTCTCAATGGGACCCTCGCCTCCATCTACGGCCTGGAAAAGACCGTCACCGGGCCCAAAATGCGTCGGGTGAAACTAGCGGATGCCAACCGCGGTGGGATCCTAGCGATGCCCGGGGTCTTGGCCGCGACTTCCTTTCCCAACCGCACCAGTCCGGTCAAACGCGGCGTGTGGGTGCTCGAACAAGTGCTGGGCGAAGAGGTGCCGCCGCCCCCGCCGAACGTCCCGGCCCTGGAGAAGCAGGACCAGAAGAAGATCGCCGATCTGACCCTGCGTCAGCGCACGGAACTCCACCGCACGGACGCCGTCTGCGCCAATTGCCACAAGCTGCTCGACCCGATCGGCTTCGGTCTGGAGAACTTCGATGCCATCGGTCGTTGGCGCGACCGTGACGACACCGGAGGATCCATCGACGCCACCGGTGAACTCCCGGGAGGGAAACACTTCACCTCGCCCAAAGAGCTCAAAGCGATCGTTGCCTCGCGTCGGGGAGATTTGGCGCGCAACCTGACGGAGAAGCTGCTGGCCTATGCCCTCTGCCGGGAATTGGAGGGATACGACGAGGTTGTGGTGGATCGCTTGATGGAGACCATTGCGAAGGATGGCTATCGGATGCAGACGCTCATCACCGAGATCGCCACTAGCTATCCTTTCATCCATCGTCGGATTCAAGAACCCGCCCTGGCCACTTCCCATGAGAAATAGCACCGTGATTGATCGTCGCACCTGCCTAAAAGGTATCGGCGCCGCGCTGGCTCTCCCGCTCTTGGACACGATGGGCTGGGCAGATCCGGTCCAGGCCAAAGCCAACGCCTACAGACCACCGGTCCGCCTCGGATTCATGTACATGCCCCACGGGGTCATCATGGACCAGTTCTGGCCCGCGAACCCGGAGAGCTTCCTGACCGCGCCGCCACCGGCCCTGGAATCGCTGCGATCCGTGCTGGACCACTGCCTGTTGGTGAAGGGGATCTCGGGGGTGCCTATCGCTCCCTTCAACGGCGCGCCGCACGCCCTCGAATTGTCGACGTGGCTCACGGCCGCACTGCCGGATGCGAACCGGCGCAACGAGATCAACATCGCCATCTCCGCGGACCAAATCGCCGCCAACTACGTGGGCTATCTCACGTCCTTGCCATCCTTGGAGCTGGCCACGATGCCGCAGACACACAAGGAAAACCAGGAGGGGCTGAACGAGGGATACTATTCGCATTGCAGCTTTCGCTCGGCCAGCCAGGCCGTGCCCGCCGAGGTCAACCCACGCAACGTTCTCAACCGGCTCTTTGGCAAGTCCGAACGGGCGGGGAAACCCGCCAAAGTGGATCCTCTAGACCGGCAGATGCTGGACCTGGTCCTTGGCGGGGCCAGGGATCTTCGCCGAAAGCTGCCGCGGGAAGATCAGCACAAGCTGGATGAATACCTGGACAGCGTGCG
>JANXMD010000683.1 GCA_025354845.1 Verrucomicrobiota bacterium
CGATTGTGGATGAGCGCGACAGCGTCCTGGAGTGCGCGAGTCCTCTCGCGCTCTCGACTCGCGGACCCCGTTGCAGGACCAGACGCCGCGTTCTTTCGCATCCCGTTCCCAGCCAGAGCGGCAGAGGACTGCCGCACTCCGGGACCGTTCGGAGTCCAGTGACTTGGATGCGGGACCACATGTCCCGGGGATCCGCCTCGTTCCCTCGGCGGCTACGTGGATAAGCGCGACAGCGTCCTGGAGTGCGCGAGTCCTCTCGCGCTCTCGACTCGCAGACCTCGTTGCGGGACCAAATGCCGCATTCTTTCGCATCCCGTTTCCAGCCAGAGCGGCAGAGGACTGCCGCACTCCGGGATCTGCGGACTACTCCGTCAGTGCCTTCAATGCTGTATCGGATTTATTCCCCGAAGCCGTCCACTTATCCGCTCCCCTCGCCCTTTCTGGTGGCAACTGTCACAGGTCCGGATCTGACTCCAGACGCCCGATTCGGTGCAGCGCTAGGCCGATTTCGATTCATCGCTGAGGTGACGAACCCACTGCGCAACGATTTCTTTCAGAGCTGGAGATCGCGCCTTGACGTCCTGCATATTCGTGAATTTAGCGGAACAGCGATCGTTCGTGATCCAGTCAAGCAATCCCGTGGGATCACTGACGTAGCGCTCATTAATCTTGGCCTTCACCTTCGCGCCGCGATGAAAAATCAGCTGCACGCACCCTCTCGCTCGGAGATTAAAAGTGGCGAACCACTCGTGGCAGAAGAAGCTCGGCGCATTCCATTTGATTCCCTCTCGTACGCGACTGTCGGCACCGAGGATCACTTGTCGCAGGGCATCGATCTCCGCCTTGAAGGGATGCACGAGAGACTTCAAATAGAGGTCAGCCGATGGTTCCACCGGGTCGGCTTTGACTTTGGCCGCTTTCATGCGACGTGAATCGATTTTACCGGACGACCAAGATGAGCCAACGGCACCAGCGCCTGGTTCGGCCCAATAGCGCGATGCCATGCCTCTGTGATAGGAACTCCTGAGTAGAATACCAAATGCAGTACTCGGCGGTGGCGTGGAGCAACCGCCTTCGACGATGCATGCAAAAGTAATGGGCGAATCAGCAGTGCCTCTCCTTCTTTCGCGGTACAGACAACTTCTCCTGTGCGCGCAACATGGTCAGCAATCTCGCCGCTCGGGATAATTCCCACTCGGTGAGAACCCGGGCAAACCCGCAATGGACCATTCTGATCATCACAATCATCCAAGTGTATACGCACCGCGAGTAATGACTCCAGAACTTGACGAGGTGCCCGTGCAAAATCGATCCCGTCCTTCACGCTCGCCAAATCGTACCCAGGCGCGCAAACAAGCCGCTCAAAGGGGAACATCAAATCCTGATGCCAAGTGACCTTCCAATTAGCATCCGCCGACTTATCGAAAGCGATCGCCTGAATGGCAATAGCGCCAGCATCAAGAATATCAATCTTGATCAACTCCCGGCCAACCAACTGCGCAACGGCGCGAACCGGCGACAAATCCAGCAGGCACCGCGTGCCTGCTTCGCCAGAGCGGAAAATCGTCTCACGCAATAGCGCACGAGAGTCCTCCCTCACGGAGCTCCGCCAAACGGCGAATCCGCTATCAAGCAGCAGGGATTTCATGCCGAACAGAGTAGTGAGTCGCCGGGAATTGGACTCCCTGCGGCGATATTAGTATTGCTGAGAGTGTGCGATGGCATGCGCGGGACTCCTTTCGGCAATATTGATATTGCGACGGTAGAAAAATGGGTATTTTCAACAACTTTGTCGAGGGGGTTTTCGAGCGGTGTGACGTTCGAGATCGTTGCGCCTTCGTGTCTTGGTTGTTTTCTCCTCCTGCTTTCAGATTCAATTCCGCTTGCTGGCAGGAGACCGGCGCTCCGGACCCGAAGTTCACTTCCGGCGCTTGATCGGGAGATGGCGTCTTGGCAATGGAAGGTGCGGTTCGGACGTCCTTCGCCTCGTGGCGACGTTTCGGTGGGGATGAATGGCGCATCGACAAAGGAGGGCGGCCGATGGAACCTCGCACAAAGAATCCGTTCACTGTTCGCGACTCGTCCCTCCGCCCGCTGCGCTTCCCGCCATGCAATTTCGTTTTACTCGCCCCCTGCCCTTCCTGTCCGCATTGCTTTGCGTTGGACTGACCACCGCGCTCGGAGATTCCGGCACTCCGTTGACGGATGAGGAACTCCTCAAGCATTTCAGCCACCCCGAGGGTTTCGACGTCACGGTTTTCGCGTCACCCCCCAATATCTCCTACCCGATTTTCCTCACTGCCTCACCGGATGGTGCGGTGTTCGTGGGCTGCGACGAAAATGGATCGCTCGACCAGAAGCCCGGCCGGGGTCGCGTGGTGCTGTGCGAGGACACCAAGGGCACCGGCAAGGCCGACCGGTTCACCACCTTTGCCCGGATGGACAGTCCGCGTGGCGTGGCCTGGGACGGCAGCACGCGGACGCTCTTCGTGATGCATCCGCCCATCCTCACCGCCTATCGCGACCCGGGCCGCACCGGCGCCGCGACCCAGCAGGAGGACCTCATCACTGGACTTGGATTCGATCTCAATGCCCGCGGGGCCGACCACACGATCAATGGCATCCGCCTCGGCATCGATGGCTGGATTTACATCGCCTGCGGCGACTACGGAGCCCCGAAGGCAGTGGGCAAGGACGGGCGTTCGCTGTCGCTGCGCGGCGGCGGGATCTTGCGCATCCGTCCTGACGGCACCGGCATGGAAAGGGTGGTTACCGGCACGCGGAACATCCTGGCCGTGGCCATCGCTCCCACCCTGGATCTGTTCACGCGCGACAACACCAATGACGGCGACGATTGGAACGACCGTCTGAGCTTCAATCCGGTCGGCGCACAGATGGGTTATCCGTCGCTCTTCCGCAATTTCGCGGACGAGATCATCCCCACCATGATCGACTACGGCGGGGGCTCGCCGGTGGGCGCCATCTACCTCGACGAGCCGGTCATTCCCGCCCCGTGGGGACAGGGCTTCTACTCGGTCGAGTGGGGCCGCGGGGAAATCGACCTCCATCCTCTGACTCGAAATGGTGCCGGATGGAAGGCCGATACGAAGAAGCTTTTGACCATGAACCGCCCCACGGACATGGAAGTGGACGGTGCCGGGCACCTCTATATTTCGAGCTGGGAGGGCGCGACTTTCACGTACAATGGCCCAAACGCTGGCTACCTGGTCCGTCTTTCACCCACCGGCGTGACTGCGCCGAAGGTGCCACGGTTCGATGATCAGACCTCCGAGCAGCTGGTTCGTCTGATCGGTTCTGAAAGTGCCGTCTGGCGTTTGGCGGCGCAGCGCGAATTGATCAAGCGGGGCGGAACCCCAGTGGTGGCGGAGATGCTGACCGAGCTCGCCAGCACGAGCGCGAATCCCGGAGTGCGCACCGCCGCGGTGTTCACCCTGCGGCTTGTGTTTGGTTCCGAGTCGCACGCGCGTCTGATTGCGATGACCGAGAATTCCGCGCTCCGCGAGATTGCCCTCAAGGCGCTCGCCGATGATCCGACCTCCTCCGCCTCCCTTCCCGCCAAACCGTTCATCACCGCGCTCAACGATGCAGATCCCAGGGTCCGGCTGCAGGCTGCGACCGGTCTGGGCCGGTTGGGCAAACGCGAGGGGGCCGTGGCCTTGCTGGCTCACACCGCCGACACGGATCCGATTGTCACCCACGTTGCGATTCAATCGCTCCGTTCGCTTCGAGCCGTGGAAGTTTG
This sequence comes from Verrucomicrobiota bacterium, assembly GCA_025354845.1. Lineage (GTDB taxonomy): Bacteria > Verrucomicrobiota > Verrucomicrobiia > Limisphaerales > UBA9464 > CAIVQB01. Next base: position 3,764 of record JANXMD010000683.1, read on the forward strand.
CCTCGCCGCCCTGGATGCGCCCATCGACTCGCCGGAACGGCCCAAGATCCAGCACGGTGCCCTCCGTGTGCTGCAGGCGTTGTATGAACCCTCGGTCGTGCAAGGGTTGATCGCGCGCCTCGCCACCGACAATGCGGCGCTGCGCCTTGGGATTTTTCAGACCCTCTGCCGTCTCGACACCCGGGAGGCCGCCTACACCGGAATTAAGCAATGGTGGGGCACACGTCCCGACACCAGCGGTCCCATCTATCAGCCCGAGCGCTGGTCCGAGAGCGAGGCGATCGAGAAAGCCCTTCGCGCGCGGCTCGCTGCCAGTTCGGGCGACGAGGCCCGACAGGAAGTGGCGTCCCTCATCCGCACCAAGGTGTCCTTTCCGGGCATGACCGACGAGATCCTGGCGAAAGCCGGCAACGACACCTCGGCCCGCATGGACGTCATCGCCTCGCTGCTGTCGCCCAAGACGCCGGCCTCGCCGGAATTGGTCCGCGCCCTCAGCACCATCGCCTCGTCCCCGCGCGAACTCCCCGCCGCCCGTGCCCGCGCGCTGCGCCTGCTCGCCGGATTGGTGGAGAAGAATCGTCCGGCCGTGCTGGATGCATTTCAGGCCATTGCCCCGGTGAATCCGCAACGCACGAATGCGACTGGCATGGATGGCACGCTGGCCGCGGTGTGGGAGGAATTCACCCGCGACCTGCGCCACGCGTCCGCGGTGAGCGCCTTTGCCAAGCTTTCGCAGGATGCCGATCCCGCCCGCCGCGTGCTTGGCACCACCGTCCTCACCCACCTGGCGACGAGTCCGGTGCTCAAGGATGCCCGGCGCCGATCGGAAGCGACCAACGCCATCGCCGCGCTTTGGAAGAATCCCGAAACAACGGTCACTCTGCTCGGAGTCATCGGACGCACCCGCGCCAACGGCCTGGGCACGGAAATCGAAGCCCGCCTCACCGATGCCAATCCAGAGGTTGTCGCGGCCGCACGCTACGCCAAGCAACGCCTGGCGGAAGATTCCACCCCCGGGGCCACTTCGGCCACCATCGCGTCCCTCGCGTTCAAAGACGTCGTGGATCGAGCTGTAGCCTCCAAGGGCGATGCGGCAGTCGGTCGCGATCTCTTCCTCAAGCAGGGCTGCTCGGTCTGTCACACGCTCAGTTCCAAGGAAACTCCCAAGGGTCCCATGCTCGGCGGCATCGCTACGCGGTACAGCCGCGCCGAGCTGTGCGAATCCATCCTGAAACCCAGCGCCAAGATCGCCCAGGGCTTCGAATCCCAGAGCTTCACCTTGAAGAACGGCGATCAGGTCGACGGGTTCGTGGTGAAGGAAGGCGGTGACTCCGTCGAAGTGCGCAATCTTGTCGGAACCTCCACGGTGATCGAGAAGGGCGACATCACGGAACGTCGCAAGCTGGAGCAATCCATCATGCCCGAGGGCTTGGTGGCAAATCTGACGCCGGGCGAATTGGCTTCGCTCCTCGCCTTCCTGGAATCCACCGCAGCGAAGTAATTCCACCCACACAGCGCCATGAACCGAAGTCACTGCACCCTGGGTCTTCTGGCGCTGACGCTGGTTCTGACCGTTCGGACGACGGCCGCCGATTGGCCTCAGTTTCGTGGACCGGGCGGACGTTCCCTGGGCTCTGGACACCCGCCGGTCGCCTTCGGACCCGAAACCAACTTGGCGTGGAAAATTGAACTGCCTCCTGGCAATTCGTCACCAATTGTCTGGGGCGACCGCATCGTGGTCACGGCGACCGTCGGTGAGGAGCTGACCACGCTTTGCTTCCGTGCCAGCGACGGCATGGAACTCTGGCGGCGCTCGGTTCATCCGGCGGCACTGGAACCCACTCACCGGCTGTCCAATCCCTCGACACCGACGCCAGTCGCCGATGCCAACTGGGTGTACTGCTACTTCGGCTCGTTCGGTGTGGTGACTTACGATCGCAACGGGAAAGAGGGGTGGCGTCATCCCCTTCCCGCTCCGGTCGTGGAATTCGGCACCGCCGCCTCCCCGGTGCGGGTGGACGATTTACTCATCCTGGTGCGCGATCAGGACACTGGATCCCACCTGCTCGCACTCAGGGCCTCCGACGGCAGCCAGGTCTGGCGCACCGAGCGCCCCGAGTTTCGCCGTAGTTTTGCGACCCCGCTCGTGTGGGAGCACGACGGCACGCGGGAACTCGTCGTGCCGGGATCGATCTGGCTGAAGTCGTACGATCCAAAGACTGGCGCCGAGAACTGGACAATCACCGGCACCTCGCGGGTCGCCACCAGCTCCCCTACCGAGGGCGACGGATTGCTCTTCACAGCGAGTTGGAACGTGGGGGGCGATTCGGACGACCGCATCAGTATGGAGCCCTTCGCCGCAATGGCTCAAAAGCACGACAAGAACGGTGACGGCCGTTTCACCCAGGACGAGCTACCCGAGGGCCCGGTGCGGCAGCGCTTCACCCAGATGGATCTCAACAAGGACGGGATCGTCACCGCCGAGGAATGGGAAACCATGCGCGCCATGTTTGCCAAGGCGGGCAATGCCGTCCTCGCCATCCGGCCAGGCGGCAAGGGCGACATCACCACGACACATCTTGCGTGGAAGGCCACGCGCAGCCTGCCGTACGTCTCGTCGCCGCTGTTCTATGAGGGCCGGGTCTACACCATGAAGAATGGAGGCCTGGCTTCGTGCTATGATGCCAAGACGGGAACACCCCATTACCAGGATCAGCGCGTCGGCGTGGGGTCCGACTTCTACGCCTCGGCGATCGGCGCCGACGGCCGGATCTATTACGCGGCCCAGGATGGAACCGTGGTGGTGCTCAAATCGGGAGACACTTTTGACGTCCTGTCCCGGAATCCCCTCGGAGAAGAACTGTTCGCCACCCCGGCGGTCGTCGAGGGCAAGATCCTCCTGCGCACCGCCCGCCACCTCTGGTCCTTCCAGAGTCGGCCCGACACGCGTTGATCTTGGACTTTCGACATTCGACTTTCGACTTTCGACCGTGTTCTCCCGCGGTCATGAAGTCCATGTTGACAACCGTGAACGGCTAGGCATTAGTCCGCGATCCCATGGCCACCTTCCCCCGATTCTTTCGGGCGCTTTTCGCGACGGCGCTCGCTTTTGTCTGTCCCGAAATCAGTCACGCTCAGGAGGCGCCCCGATTCGTTACCGCCATCCGCGGAACCAATCAGGAGATTAAGCTCCAGGTGGCCGTGGACTCCGGAAAACAGTTCCGAATCGAGACCTCCGAGTCGTTGCCCATCTGGCAGGCGCTCGCAACGATCAAGAGCACCGGAACCAACGCCTTCACCGACTACGGCGCGGCCTACGCTGGCGCGCGCTTCTACCGCGCCGCCGAGTTGACGACGGTGGCCCCACTCACCGGGGATCACCTCACGACCAGCGACGGCGATGTGGTCATTCATCCGGTCAACCACGCCAGCTTCGTACTTCAATGGAACGATGTGTGGATCTACAATGATCCGGTGGGCGGCGCTTCACCGTACACCGCGTGGCCGCGGGCATCGCTGATCCTGGTGAGCCATTCCCACTCCGACCACTTCGACACCGCCACGCTCACGGCGCTTCGCTCGACCAACACCATCCTGATCGCGCCGGCTCCTGTGTACGTCAGCCTTCCTGCTGCCCTGAAATCGCAAACCATCTCCCTCGCCAATGGGATGACCACCAATGTCGGCGGCATCCGGATCGAGGCGATTCCGGCTTACAATTCCAATCACCCCAAAGGCACTGGCAATGGCTACGTCCTCACCCTCGGGAATCGCCGCATATTCATGACTGGTGATACCGGCAACATCCCGGAGATGCGCGCGCTCTCCGATATCGATGTCGCGTTCGTGTGCATCAACATCCCGTTCACCATGTCCATCGCCGAGGCCGTCACTGCGGTTCGCGCGTTCAAGCCCCGAGTCGTGTATCCCTATCACTTTCGAAACCAGGACAACTCGCTCTCCAACCTCGAAACCTTCCGCCAGCAAGTGGGATTCGATCTCCCCATCGAGGTTCGAGCCAGGAAGTGGTATTGAGTTCTCAGACACCCCGAGTTATCTGGCCGGGGGATTTTAGGAGCGGGCCGTTTCGGAACACCTCGAATCCTCGCACCGTGAGTGCTTCGAGCTCGGCGAACAACTCGACATCAACGGAGGTGAAGTTGAAGCACGACTTCCCTTGCATGCGAGCCAGGAGGGGACGCGACACGCCTCGGAGCAGGTCTGGTCGCGCGTAGAGGCCCATGTGGTGGAAGCTGACATACGCCTTGCCAACCCGGACCCAAGCGATCGGCATCGGTGTTCCGCGTTTCGGATGGCACCCGCCTTCCAGGCAGTAGCCGGTTGGACTGTCTTCCGTGATGGATAACGAGCCCAGGTGACGCATCAAAATCGCCCGCAATTCGGCAAAAACGTCCTCGAAGGTCGCGTTCATCGGAGCCTTCATTTCGCGCGCCTCGGTTTCAACGACACCGTCCGGAGGCCGCCCGGATCGTTGGACATCACGCCTCTGCCGTCGTGGGATCGATGATGCCTCGGACCTCGGAGACGCGGTTAGCCGGAAATCCGCCCAGCCTCGCGTGTTCGCGCACGGTCGCCTCATCCGGCGCGATGTACACGCAGTACACCTTGTCAGCGGTGACGTAACTCTCGACCCATTGAATCTTGGGGCCGAGGACCTTGAGGACGCCGCACGAGGTTTGGGAGATGCCTTGGAGCTGATCTCGGGTGAGGCTTCCGGCTCCGGGGATTTCGCGTTCGATGATGAATTTGGGCATAGCTTTGTTCGAAAATAGGTGCGGACCACTTAAGGATCGAACTGCCGAGAGCGTCACTACAAACCCTAAAGTGGCGCCTCGCTTCCTCTGCGACTCTCGGTCTTGGACTGGACGAGGGCATGGTGATTCG
>JANXMD010000689.1 GCA_025354845.1 Verrucomicrobiota bacterium
GATCAGCGCCGCGCGCCAGCTCCCCAGGAGGACCAGCAGCACCGCGACCACGAGGATGGCACCTTCGAACAGGTTTTTCTTCACCGTGGCGATGGTTCGGTCGACCAGCTCCGACCGATCGTATTGGACTCGCACCTCGACGCCCGCGGGAAGACGGTCCTGCAGCTGCTTCATGCGCTCGCCGATGCGATGGGCCACGATGCGGCTGTTCTCACCGGCGAGCATCATCACGGTTCCAAGCACCGTTTCGCGGCCGTTCTCGGTGGCGGCGCCGGTGCGTGGGGCGACATCGATATCGACCGTCGCCAGATCCCGCACGCGGATGGGCTCGACTCCCGAGGCGAATTTCACCGGCAGGTTCGCGAGATCCTCCACGGTTTGGGGTCGGCTGACCGCACGGACGATGAGTTTGCGTCCCCCCTGATTCACAATGCCGCCGCCGGAGTTGAGTGCGTTCCGTCCCACGATGTCGGCGAGTTCCGAGAAGGTGAGGTTGGCGGCGCGGAGCCGTTGAGGATCGGGATGCACGACGAACTGGCGCTCGTGGCCGCCGATGGAATTCACCTCGGCGACGCCGGGTGTGGCGCGAAGGAACGGCTTGGCGATGTACTCCTGAGACTCGAAGAGCTCCATGAGGCGCTCGGATTCCAACTTGGGTGCCTGGGTCGCCCCACTTTGCCAGGCGAGCGTGTAGTAGAAGATTTCGCCAAGGCCGGTGGTGATCGGTGCCAGCCGGGGTTCTGATCCGGGTGGCAGGTGATCGCGGACGGACTGGATTCGTTCGGTGACCAATTGGCGGCACCGGTAGACATCCACGCCGTCGTTGAACTGAAGGGTGATTTGCGAGAGCCCGAACTTGGTGAGCGAGCGCATCTCGGTGACGCCGGGAAGGCCGGCGAGTTCCTGTTCCAGGACGCGGGTGACCAACAGCTCGGATTCCTCGGGGGCGAGCGCCTGCACTTCGGTGTTCACCTGCACCTGCGGTTGGGTGATGTCGGGAACGGCGTCGATTGGCAGCTCACGTGCCGACCAAAGGCCAAGTCCCAGCACCAGCAACGCGCCGAGCAAGACGACGGTTCGTTGCCGGAGGGAGAATTCGAGGATGCGATCGATCATGGTCTCGCCTCGGTGGTGGATGGGATCGTCGGGCGGGCGGCCGCTCCGAGGGGCAGTACCGGGACGCCCGAGAGCTGTTCGATTTCCTGAGCGTGATCGACGGCTTCGCGCCGGGTTTCGAGCCAGGCATCCACGGCCTCGGTGTACTGCTTCTGCAATTCCACGTAGGTCGTCGCGGGCACCGCCCCGAGCCGGTAGTGACGGTCGGCAAGCTCTGCGGCCGCGCGGAACTGCTCGACGGTGTCGGGTCGCCAGCGTTGCAGCTCGGCCGTTTGAGCGGAGTAGCCGGTCACCGCCACCGTGAGCCGGCGTTCGAGGTCCCGGCGCGCCGTGGCCAGCACCGATTCGGCCTGGAATCGTCGTGCCTGTGCGGCCTCGGTACGAGCCGCGGTGTTTCGCCACAACGGCAAGGGGAAGCTCACCGAGACTCCCACCATCTGATCGCGGGCGTCGGAGCGTTCTTCCGAGTAATGGGTACCAACGGTGAAGGCGGGCCAGCGTTCATTGCGGGTGAGGTCAACCCGGAATCCCTGTTGCTCCAACTCGACGACCCGCAGCCGCAGGTCGAAGTTGTTGGTTTGCGCCGCGGCGAGCACCGACTCCAGCCGTGGCGCCGGCCCAAGCGCCGGTTCTGCCCAGCGGAGCTCGAGCGCGGTGTCCGCGGACCGGCCGCGCAGCAGATTCAGTTCGGTGCGGAAGGTGTTCCACTCCTGATCGGCCTTGGCGGCCTTGTGCCGAAGGCTGAGTTCAGTGGCCTCCAGGATGCGGATCTCGAGTGCCGGCGCGACCCCCGCGGGATCGCGCTGGATCAGGACCTCGCGCAGGGCGTGAAAGCGATCGGCCACCTCGCCAGCGACCCGTCGTCGTTCCATTGCCGCGGAGACTCCGTAGGCCAGTGAACGTGCCTTGCCGGCCAGGGCATTGGTGAACCGGGCTCGACCAAGCCCCGCTAGCACGAGATCTCGATTGGCGATCGCCTTGCGCAGGCCGAGTCGCCCAGGCCATTCGAAGGTTTGCGAGATGCCTGCGCTCCAGGCCGTTCCTTCGCCAGCCAGGATGCCGGTCAGTTCCGTGGTTCGCTTCCGTCCGAGGCTGCCGGTCACCTCCGGTTGGGGCAGTTGCGCGGAGGTTTTGAGCCCGGCCCGGGCCGCGGTGATCTCGGCGTCGTAGAATTGGAGTTCCGGATTTTGCCCGAGCACTTCGGTCACCAGCGATTCAACGGAAGGCGACGAGGTCCCGGGCGAGGGTGTGGATTCGGCGGCTCCGGGATGGGAGTGGAGTAGGACGGAAACCAACAGGATTCGGGAGAGGAGCGGAACGGAGTTCATGGCGGCAGCAAGGCGAACGAACGGACGGACAGACGGGCGACTACGAGGGAATCCGCTGGGAACTCGGGATCGGGAGGTGGAGATCTCCCGAAGCCGTCGCGAGGGACCCCACGCAGGGAGACAGCGGGTCAGCGGTCAGGCCCGTTGCGACAGCGCGGGGAATTCCCTTCGGAGACTCAAATCAACAGGACGACTGCGCCGGAAATCGCAGCGTGCGGATACCGATCGGGCAGGGGGACTCGTCGCAGGGTCGTGCGCAGTGGAAGGACCCCGGCGAGTACCGGATCGCCTCCGGGATGCACGTCGAGGAGCGCCCCGACGATTGAGACAGTTCGTGTTTCCTCGGAGGAGGAGCTCGATCGCAATGAGGCGCGGGTGTCGCGAGGAAACGGTTGGCTCGAGGCGAATTCGAGGACGTGATCGGGATCGGAAGGCGATGCGGGTTCGGAAAACATCACCAACGCCCGCGTGGCGGCGCCGTGATGGTGACCCGAGGCCAAAGCTCCGGCGCCGTGGACGTGACGCAACTCCAGGTGGATCTCTCCCGATCGCGCGACGAAGCACACCGAATGGTCCCCATCCAACCACGCGGCCAGTGCGGTCACGAGCGGAAGCAGCGGACTGCACACGGCCAACTGGAGCACCAGACACAACGCCGCCAGCGCGGCGATTCCGCGCGGGTGGGGGGAGGCGTGTCGATGGCTCATGCGACGCAGGACAAGTCGCCCGCGAGGGGCGTCGGGGCAAGTGAAATCCTGGGAAACCCCAAGGGAAGGAGGTGATTCGAAGGATTCACCGCCGCCCATGGAGTGGTTTTTTGCTCGGCAGGAACAAAGGGCACACCTAGGTTGGATCCCTATAGACGATAATGTTTCTTTCTTAGGGTTCGCTTGCATGCTCCAGGGCACTCTGGGGCCCGCCGCGCGGTAATTCTTGGATTCGATGCGCTGAGACCGTTCATGATCACCACGACCACCGGGCGAACCGCCGTCCTGACCGGTGCCAATGGAGGCTTGGGCCTCCCATTGACCTCGGCGCTGGCTGGCGCCGGGATGGATTTGTTGCTGGTCGCGTATCCCGGAGTGGGTTTGGAAGAGGCCTGTGCCGTCGCCCGAGCCCGGGGGGTGAGGGCCACTCATCTGGTGGCCGATTTGCGTGAAGATTCCGGACGCCAGCTCACCCTCGACACCGCCGTGGAGCGCCTGGGTCGTGTGGATGTGTTGGTCAACAACGCCGGGGTCGAATACTCCGCCCCATACCATGAGCTTTCGCTGGCGCAGATCCGCGAGGTCATGGCGGTGAACCTGGACGCTCCCATGGTGCTCAGCCGCGGCGTCCTTCCGGGCATGGTGGAGCGGCGCTGTGGTCACATTGTGAATATATCCTCGCTCGCGGGGAAAGCGGGACCGGCCTGTCAGGAACCCTACGCGGCGTCGAAGGCTGGGTTATGCGCCTTTACCTTTTCGCTAAGGAACACGTATCGCGGGACCGGTGTGAGCGCCTCGGTGGTCACCCCCGGCTTCGTGGATGCCGGCATCTACGCGCGGATGCGCCGCCGCACCGGCCGTTCCGCGCCATTCCTCTTGGCCGCGTGCTCGCCCGAGCGGGTGGCTTCGGCGGTGATGCGGGCGTTGACCCGCGACCGCGCGGAAATCATCGTCAACCGGTACCCCATGCGTCCCCTCCTCGCCCTGATGGCGCTCTGGTCCGGGCTTGCCGAACGGGTCCCCGAGTGGACCGGTGCCAACAATCTGTTTCGTGCCGCCGCGCGTGCTGAATGCGTGCCTCCTTCGCGCCCGGGGCCCAGCCCATAAATTCATTTCTTTCGACGGATTGTAGTTCACAACCACATACCCCATGAACCAGAGCCATTCGCGCCGGATTCCACGCCACCTCAGCCTCGCTGCGGTTGTCGTCACCGCCAGTCTTCAGACCGCCCACGCCACCGGATTCCGCCTTCCGGATCAGGACGCCGTCGCCACCGCGCGTGGTGAAGCCTTTGTGGCCACGGCCGACAATGCCTCGGCGGTGTTCTACAATCCCGCCGGCATCACCCAGGTTGAGGGCCAGCAGTTCCGTGTCGGTATTTACGGCCTGTCACTCGGTGTCCGTTATCGCTCCCCCGCCGGCCTGTCCTATGACAATCGGAAGGACCTCCACGCCGTGCCGCAGATCTTCTACACGCTCACGCCGAAGGAGAGCCGCTTTTCCTATGGCATCGGCGTGTATTCGCCCATGGGATTGAGTAGTGAATGGCCGCAGGACACCGGGTTTCGCACGATTGGGACGCGTGCCAGCCTCACCGAATTGACCATCCATCCGGTTGCGGCGTGGAAGGTGGCGGAGGGCTTGTCGATCGCTGCGGGGCCGACCTTCAATCTTGCCGAAGTGGACTTGCGTCAGGGGTTCCTCACCCCAGCAGCAGGCATCGGCGATGAGTACCGGTTCAAGGGCCGTGGTTGGGATCCAGGATTCAACGCGGGCATCCTCTACGCTCCGGCGAAGGAGTGGCAGTTCGGGCTCACCTACAAGAGTGCGCCGACCGTCCGTCTGACCGGATCCAGCACGCTGACCGCCCCGGGTCTGAATACCCGGGTGGATGGTTCGTCGGATTTTGTCATGCCTCAAAGTGTCGCGGCGGGCGTGTCGTACCGGCCCACCCCGGACTGGAATCTGGAGGTCAACATCGACTGGACCGACTGGAGCCGGCTCAAGACGCTGACCGTCCAGCAGTCGCCGCTGCCCGACGCCGTGCAGCCGTTGCACTGGCGGTCGAGCTTCTACTACGAGTTTGGCGCGACCCGCCAGCTGGGCGGTGGGTGGAGTGTGAGCGCCGGGTACATTTTCAACGAGAATTCACTTCCCGACGACCACTACCTGCCGCAGGTCGGTGATCTCGACCGCCACTTCCTCAGCGTGGGCGGCGGCTGGAAGCACGGCGGCCTTTCAATCGACCTCGCCTACCAGTTTGGATACGGGCCCGACCGCACCGTCGCGGGCAGCGGGGTCAACGCCTACGGCCAGTCCGCCGACGGTCACTATCGTTTTCTCAGCCATGCGCTCCTCCTTTCCTGTGGATGGCACTTCTGATTCTGCGCTTGAGTTGAGTGCAACGCCTCGCTCCGGCTTCCAGGCCGGGGGCCGCAACGGAGGCTCGTTGGCTTGCGTCAATCCAGTCGACGGATGAGCAGCAAGCTGCAAACCACCCCGCTCGGTGAGCGGGAGACGATCATCAGCTGTCGGAACAGCCAGGGTTCGGAGGTGCGCGCCACCCCGGTCCGACTGACGCGCTTTACGGTGGTATTCGAGGTCTACAACCCGTTCAGCATCGTCCAGCTCTCGGAGGTGCTGAGCGAGTTCCGCATCACCGTGAAGGACCGGCTGGTCTATCACGGCCGCGGCATCGTCAGCAGCCTGGTCAATACCGGCATCATGCTGATGGTCGAGGCCACGCTTGAGGAGGCGTGGCTGGATGTCGACCTGTTCCAGCCGGCGGGCAACCGGGAACAGCTGCTCGCGGAATTCACCGATTTTCTCGCCGAGTGGCGAAAAATCTATTTCGTCACCCCGGAGTTCAAAGTGGTGGTGGCCGACATGCAGACGCTCCTCGCCGATCTGCGGCGCTGGATGGAACAGGTGGAACTGGGCATCCGCTCCGCGCCCGGCGGCGACCGGGTCCGACTGGAGCGGAATATTCTGGAGGAGCTCGGTCAGGGCGTCCTACCGACCATCCACGAACTCTTCCAACGATTTGAGTCGATCGCCGGCTCCGTGGATCCACTGCTGCAGCCGATGCATCGGACCTACATCAAGCGTCAGCTGCATCCACTCGTGTTGTGTTCGCCCTTCGCCTACCGAACCTATCAGAAGCCGCTCGGCTACGCCGGTGACTACGAGATGGTGAACATGATTCTCCGCGATCCGCTGGAAGGCGGTTCGCTGTTCGCCAAGACGGTTAACCTGTACTTCCTGAATTCGGCCCCCGCCCTCGCGCACCGGAACCGCATCAAGTATCTGGTGGAGGCGCTATCCACCGAGGCGCGCCAGGTCGCGGCCACCGGGCGCCGGGTGAGGATCCTCAATCTGGGATGCGGTCCCGCCGGCGAGATCCAACAGATGCTGGCCACGGATCCAGTGATCGATTCGATGGAGTTCACCCTGCTGGATTTCAACGACGAGACTCTGGAGTTCACCCAAGGACGCCTCGAGCGCCTGCGCCTGGAACACAAGCGGAGCACCCCGATCCAGTTCGTGAAGAAGTCCGTGCACCAGGTGTTGAAGGAAGGATCCCGGCCCGCAACCGACCGTACTCGGTACGAGGTTGTGTATTGCGCGGGGCTGTTCGACTACCTTTCCGACCGCATCTGCCAGCGGCTGATGAACATCTTCTACGACCTGCTCGAACCGGGCGGGTTGCTCATCGCCACCAATGTCGATCCGTGCAATCCGACGCGGTGCGGCATGGAGTTCATCCTCGACTGGCATCTCATCTACCGCGATCCCAAGCAACTTTTGCAGCTACATCCCACCCTTGCCCCGGCGGGCAACGTCGTGACCAAGTCCGATGACACGGGCGTCAACATCTACATCGAAGTCCGCAAGCCCGCCGCCGTCGCCTGAGCCGCCCGATCCGGCGGAGTTTCAGGCCGCGTTCCTGGAAGAGGACCGGCGCGAACGCCTGCGCATTGGCAAGCTGGGCTGCTGGCTGGTCATCCTCCTCATGCCGGTGGGATGGTTGCTGGATCTCGCCGTCACCAGTGACCCGACGCATTCCTTGTTCCTCGGCCTCCGGCTGGGGTGTTCGCTCCTGACCGGCGGCCTTCTCGCCCTGCACGCTACGAAGTGGGGTGCACGCAAGGTGCGCTGGCTGGGGCCGCCGATCG
>JANXMD010000722.1 GCA_025354845.1 Verrucomicrobiota bacterium
CACGTGATTGGGCGGTGTTTTCGCCCCGAATATGATGCGCTGCGTTGGGAGGGGACCGACGCGCAATTCCAGGCGTGGTGTGAAGGGACTACCGGATTCCCGATTGTCGATGCCGCGATGCGCTGCCTCAACGCCACCGGGCGAATGCACAATCGCCTGCGCATGATCGTGGCGATGTTCCTCACCAAGGATCTTCTGATTTCCTGGCAGCGCGGTGAGCGGTACTTCATGCAGCGCCTGCTCGATGCCGATCTTGCCGCCAACAGCGGCGGCTGGCAGTGGAGCGCGGGATGTGGCACCGACGCGGCTCCGTATTTTCGCATCTTCAATCCCTCCGCGCAGGGGAAGCGATTTGAACCCCGCGGCGACTTCGTCCGGGCCTGGGTGCCGGAGCTGCGCGGCATTCCGGACGAAGAACTCCACGACCCGTGGTCGAATCCGCTGCTCGCCGCTAAGACCGGGTATCCGCGTCCGATGGTCGATCACGGCGTGCAGCGCAAACGCTGCCTGGCCATGTTTCAGGCCGTGAAGTCGGCGACGATCGACACGCGGGAGTAATTCTCGCGGCGGAACTGTGGCCCGCGGGTCCTACTTCTTCTTGGCGAGGCGTGCCTTGGTTTCCGCCTGCAGTTCGTCAATTTCTCCGCGCACTTCCTGCCGGGTTTCGGTGCTCATCCGATCGATGAATAGGATGCCGTTGAGGTGGTCCACCTCATGCTGGACCGCCCGGGCGAGGAGTCCTGCGGCGCGGAAAGCAAAGGATTCGCCGCGCTCGTTGAGGGCGAAGACCTCCACCTCGGCCGGCCGGTCCACGTCGCCGAAGATCTCGGGGAAACTTAGGCAGCCCTCTGGTCCAGCGATGCGAGGTCCGGTTGGCGTGATCACTGGATTGATCAGCACGAGCGGCATGAACGACTCGACATCGCCGGCAGTGCCCTGGAGCCAGAGCTTGCTGGGACGATCGGTGATGCCGCGCACGTCGATGACCGCGATCTGCAGCGCCTGTCCCACCTGTTGGGCGGCGAGGCCGACACCTCGGGCGGTCTTCATGGTGTCGAACATGTCGGCGATGAAGGCGGTGATTTCGGGGGTGACAGTCTCGATCTTGGCGCCCTTGCGACGCAGGACCGGATCTCCGTATTTGACGACGGGAAGAACCATGGCGGGGAATGAAAATTATTCGGCCGGCCAGCGGCGCATGAAGTCGGCAATCTGCGGGATGCTGGGGCTCTCCGCGGTGCGGACGTAATGGCCGCTGGTGCTGACGCCACAAAGCAGGCTGTCGGCATTGCTGAGTCCGAGCAGTTTGCCCAGGCAGAAGCCACTGTTGAAGTGATCGCCGGCGCCGGTCGTGATGCGCGGCTTCTTGCACAACGAGCCGGAAACCACATCGGCATGGCCGGCAGAGACGGCGCAGGCGTAGGCGGTGGGGTGGACCACCAGGGTCTCGACCGGAATGCGTTTCTGGATTTCCACTCCCAGCACGGCGAGCTCCTCCGCGTTGGTGGGCTCCAGTTTCAATCCGAGCACGTGACCAATTTCGACGGCCTCTTTTTCATTGAGGCCGAGGATGCAATCGAAGTGCGACTGGAATCCGAGAATGAGGTCGAGCGCGCGGCGAATGTCCTCGGGTAGTCGCTTCTCGGGATCGGCAAGATCGAAGAAAATCCGGCGGCGCGGACCGGTCATCGAGGGCAGGATCTCCGACTGGATCGACGCCCAGATGTCGCTCATGTACGGGAGCATCGTCCAATTGACAAAGCCCACCAGGCTGGCGGACCCGAGCTGCGCGGCGAAGCGGTCGCGGCCAAAACGCTCCGTCAGGTTCTTCCAGTTGACCTCCTTCAGCGTGTAATGCTTTCCGACCATGATCTTGCCGTCGGCGAACTCGAGGGCGTCGGTGAGACCGGCTCCGCAGATGGTGTGAACGTTGGCCCTCTGGGCGAAGGGCGCGAAAACGGGATGAAGGGCCGGCCAACCGAGTGAGCCGACGTAGGTGACCGCGATGCCAAAGTGCGCCAGTGCATTGGCCATGATGGGGCCGTTGCCACCGAGCTTGGTCATGACGTTGACCAGTTCGACGTTCGTGCTTTTGCCGGCTGCGGCCGCGAGGCGGGCGGCGAAGGCGGCGATCGTGGGAACGGCATCGAAGTGTTCGGCGTCCTGACGACGATCCACCACCTGAAGGATCTCATCCACGAACCCGTCGAGCCCGACAAAGGCGGTCAGGGGGGCCGACGCGGCAGCCGCGGCGGTCAGTCGATCAGCCACGGCGTTGTGGAATTCCTGAGGTTGGATCATGGAAAAAAGGAGTCCGAGTTCCGGAGGCGGTCAGTCGACCGAAACGCCGAGCAGCGATAGCACTCGGTTGAGTTCGTCGTCGGAGGCGAATCGAATTTCAAGCGACCCGCGGCCCGACCGATAGCGCAATCCGATCTTGGTGGCAAAGCGTTCGCGGAGCTTGTTTTCGAGATCCACCACGAACAGGTCACGTCCGGTGGCAATCGGAGCCGTGGATATGGGCGTGGTGGCAGGGACAGGGGCAATGAGCCGCGCGGCGAGTTCCTCGGTCTGGCGTACGCTGAGTCCGGCACTCAGCACGCGGTCGAACGCAGATTGCTTGCTTTTGGGATCGGCGATGCCGAGCAGGACCTTGGCGTGTCCCACCGACAGTCGGCCGTCGCGCAATGCGGTCTGCATG
>JANXMD010000736.1 GCA_025354845.1 Verrucomicrobiota bacterium
GGGGAGCCGTAGCTGTTGAACTTATGGGCGAACTGAGGTTTCTCGACCTCAAAGAGGGGTAGGTCGCGCAGGATTTTTCCCGTGTCGCGGTCGATGCAGAGGGCGGAAAGCGTGTGACCGTCTTCGGTGGCGGTGGTTAACCAGATCTGTTTGCCCCAGATCACCGGTGAGGACCAGGCCTTGCCGTGGATAGCGGTTTTCCAGGTGACGTGCCGATCCTCCGCCCAGTCGAGCGGGAGCCCGGTGGAGAGCGAGGTGCCGTCACCACGCGGTCCACGGAACTCCGTCCACTGGGTATCGTCGGCCGCCACGGCGACCCGGGGCGCGCAGGCGAGGAGGACACACACCACCGCGCCGACGGCCGAGGCCAGACTGCGTCCACGGGAATTCATGCAGCGAGCCTAGGCCGATCGGCGCGGCGGCGACAATGGGATCAATGCAAAATTAGAAATGAAAAATGAGAAATGGAGGAGAGCTAGAAGGCCCACTTTTAATTTTCAATGGGTCATTTTTAATACGTCACTCTCTCCCTGCCGCCTTGAGGAACGGTTGGAGATCCTGCATGAGCTGGCTGAAGCCCTGCAGCGACAATTGCTGGGCGCCGTCGCTCCAGGCTTCGGCGGGATTGGGATGCACCTCAATGAGCAGCGCGTCGGCGCCCATGGCCACCGCGCCCTTGCAGAAGGAGGCCACCAGATCCGCGCGCCCGCCGCCCTGACTGGGGTCGATCACGATGGGGCAGTGGGACTCGCGCTTGACGATGGGAATGGTCGAGAGATCGAGCGTGTTGCGGGTGTAGGTCTCGAACGTCCGGATGCCGCGTTCGCAGAACATCAGGTTGGGATTGCCATTAGCCAGCACGTACTCGCCGGCCAGCAGCCACTCCTCGATCTTCATCGACAGGCCGCGCTTGAGCAGCACCGGCAGACCGGTTTTCGCCGCCGCCACCAGCAGTTGGAAATTCTGCGCGTTGCGGGCGCCGATCTGCAAAATGTCGGCATATTCGGCGACGAGTTCTACGTGGTCCTCCGACAGCAGCTCGGTGATCACCGCCAACCCGGTGGCCTTGCGCGCCTTGGCCAGGAGCTTGAGCCCTTTCTCGCCGAGTCCCTGGAATTCGTAGGGCGAAGTGCGCGGCTTGAACGCACCGCCGCGCAGGACCGTGGCGCCGGCTGCCGCAACCGCCTCAGCCGTGGTCATCAATTGCCGCTCGCTCTCCACCGAGCACGGGCCGGCCATGACGACACACTTCGACCCACCGATCACCGCGCCGCGGGAGGTGACGGTGGAGTTCTGCGGATGCGCCTCGCGGCTGACCAACTTGTAGCGCTTCTGGATTCGGGTGACGCTCTCCACCTGTGGCCAGGCCGCGAGGGCTTCCAGGGTGGCGTGCCGGCGTTCGTCGCCGATGGCGCCAATGACGGTTCGGGCGACGCCGCGCATCACGTGCGGCGCGTAGCCCAACCGCTTGATTTCAGCGGTGACGGCGTTGAGGTCTTTCCGGGAAGTTCCGGGTTTAAGGACGAGGATCATGGTGTCAACGGATTGGAGTTTGGGGTGGTTTTTGGAGAGCCACCGGTCCGCTGACGATCGAACGAAACAAAAACGCCGCCAGCGGGAGCCGGCGGCGGTGGGGCACAACTTCAGGTCACACACCCACGCACCAACCGGCCCGGCTAAAGTAATAGCCAAACCGGAAACCAAAACGGTACGTGGAAGCGAAACAACTCACTGCGGAAACCAAGATATGGCGACCGGCGGCGGAGTCAAATAGGAGATAGGAGATCGGAGATGGGAGATCGGAGATCGGAGATGGGAGATCGGAGATCGGAGATGGGGCGCGTTCGTAGCCGCCGAGGGGACGAGGCGGACAGGACGCCGCGATAGGTCGAAGGCAAAAGGGAAAAGGAAAAAGGCAAAAGGTCGAGCGCCACACCACACAGGACGCCTTCTACGCACCCGGCTCGGCAGGAGCCTCGCCCTACCAATTTTGGACTTTGGACTTTGGACTTTGGACTGGGCCGCCCGGCCCCGGTGGGGTTCGATGAATGCATGCCGAAGAGCATGTGGGTGTTTGTCGGGATTTTCTCAGGGCTGTTGCTGCTGGGGCTGGGCGGATTGCAGTGGCGGGAGAGCACCCGTGCCCTGACGGCGGCGGAGCAGGCTGCGGAGGAGGCAAAGAAGTCGGTGGAACTCGCGGCGCGCACCAACACGGCCTACCTCGCCGAGGTGGAGGCCTTGCGCGCTCAGACCGTGGAACTCCAGCAGCAGATCCAGGCCGCCGCTGCCGATCGCAATGCGTTGCGTCAGCAAATGCAGGCGGAGCTGGAGTCGAAGGACGTCACGATTTCCGAACTCCAAGGCAAGCTCACGCTCAGCATCCTGGATCGCATCCTCTTCGATTCCGGCCGCGCCGAAGTGAAGCCGGAGGGACGGGCGGTGCTGAAAAAGGTCGCCTCCGTTTTGGGCAAGTTTCCCAACCGCCCGCTGCAAGTGATCGGTCATACCGACAACGTGCCGATTCGCGGTCGGACTCCGGATGGATTCGCGGACAACTGGGAGCTCTCCGCCGGACGTGCGGTCTCGGCGGTGCGATTTCTCGTTGAAGACGCCGGAGTGGACCCTCGCCGCATCTCGGCCGTGGGCAGTGGGGAATTCAAGCCGATCTCCGACAATGGTACCGCCGAAGGGCGGGCTCGAAACCGCCGGATTGCGATCGTGGTTCTGCCCGAAGAACTTGGATCGGCAGACCTCCCGCGAATGAAGCCCGCGGAACCCACCAAACCGCTCCCCACTCCCGACGTAGGAACACCCACTCCGTGAGGCGGGAATGGACGGACGTAGAATTCCTAAGAATCTGATTATTAGTAGGATGGGACGCCATTTGCGGTCAGCATAAGCGCCGCGAAGACGGAAGTGGAAACAAGCCCGTCCGTTTCCAACGCGCCGTCAGGAATCGCACCGAATTCCCCGGTAAAATCGGGCGTCAAAAGGGGGCTTGTGAAAAATTTCACGAACGCACTTGACCCTTGGGGGTCGGGTGTTAGCGTCGGGGCGTTTTCGCAAGCGGCATTTACCATTCACTCCTTGTTTGTGTCGGGCGAAATTTGCAATTCCATGAACACCACGCTTAAGACTCTCGTTGCCGTGGCGGCAACAGGTTCCCTCCTCAACGCTGCCGAATTGACCGGAAAGATTTCGGTCAAGGGCACGCCTCCTCCGGCGAAGCCGATTACTGCCGTCAAGGCGGATCCGAACTGCGGTAAGTCGCGCACCGAAGACGCCATGACCCGTACCTGGGTGGTTGGCGCGGACAGCGGCCTCGCTAACGTCGTCGTGTACATCAAGGGCGGACTCGAAGGAAAGACCTTCAAGGCGTCTGAGGAGAAGCCCCTGATCGATCAGACCGGCTGCATGTACGAACCCTACGTCTCGGCGGTTCAGGTCGGACAGGCTTTCCAGGTTCGCAACTCCGATGCGTTCATGCACAACGTGAACGCCACCCCGAAGATCAACAAGGGGTTCAACTTCGCCCAAGCCAATGCGGGTCAAGTGAACGACAAGACCTTCGACAAGGCTGAGCTCGGCGCGAAGTTCGCCTGCAACGTCCATCCGTGGATGATCGCCTACATCAGCGTGATCGAGAATCCGTTCTTCGCGGTTTCCGACAAGAACGGCAAGTTCACCATCAAGGGCGACCTTCCGGACGGCAAGTACACCCTGGCCGCGTTCCATCAGAAGGGTGGCGAAGTGACCACTGAGATCGAGGTCAAGGGTGGCAAGGCCACTGCGGCGCTCGAGATCGAAGCCAAGCAGTAGTCTAAAGGCTTGAATTTGGGGCCGGATCGGGGCTGTACCCTGATCCGGCCTCCTTCCTTTTCACCTGCGTTTCTTCCGATCCCCGTGGCGTCCTCCGCGACCTCCCAACGCTGGTTGTTCCGGTTTTCTCTGCTCACCGCGGCGTGCACGTTGGTGCTGATCTGTATCGGAGGACTTGTCACCAGCAAGGGTGTCGGCATGGCGGTTCCCGACTGGCCCACCAGCTACGGGTACAACATGTTTGCGTTGCCGCTATCGACCTGGCTGACCGGCGGCGTTTTCGATGAGCACACGCACCGGTTGGTGGCCACGGTGGTGGGGACCTTGGTGGTGGTCTTGACCCGGTGGCTGGGTGGCCGAGAATCGCGGCGCTGGCTGGCCGCGGTGGCCGTCGCGGAATTATTGGCGGGATTCCTGATTTTGCGTCTTGGACCCGATTGGAAGGGGGCCGGATATTTCCTGATGGGCATCGGGGGCGTGGTCCTGCTGGCATCGATGGTTTGGGCGCGGAATGAGACCGCTCCGGGAAATCTTCCAGCGCTTGGGTGGTGGGCCTTCGCGCTGGTGCAGATCCAGGGTCTCCTGGGTGGACTCCGTGTGGTGCTCGACAAGGAAGTGATTTCAGGAACCACCCTGGGCACCGTTTTTGGCCTAATTCATGGATGCTTGGGGCAGGCCTTTTTTGTACTGCTTTGCTTCGTTGCCCTGCAGCAGAGCGCTTGGTGGCACCGATCTGGAATTCGACCCTTGCCGCGCGCGTTGGGCCTCCTGCTCCCGCTCGCGACGGTGGCGGTGATTGGACAGCTGTTGCTCGGGGCCTCGATGCGCCATCAGCATGCCGGTCTGGCCATCCATGATTTCCCAACCGCCTACGGGTCGCTTTGGCCGGCCACCGATTCCGCCTCGATTGAACGGTACAATCAGGCCCGGACGGACGAAATGACGGTCACGGCCTTCCAGATTTTCCTCCAGATGTTCCATCGCCTAGGCGCCGTGGTCGCGGTGGTGCTGGTCTGGACCTGCGCGTGGCAGGCCCGCACCGATGCGATCGAAACCGGGATGCGACGCGGTCTTTTTCTCTGGGCGGGGTTGCTCGGACTGCAGTTTGCCCTGGGCGCTGCCACCATCTGGACCGCCAAGGCTGCGGACGTGGCCACGGCGCATGTGGCCATCGGGGCGTTGTCGCTGGCAACCGGGGTGCTTTTGACTCTGCGAAGCCGATGCGGGAAGGCTTCCGACGTTTTCGCCTCGCCGCCAAGCCCGGCCTCGGGTTCGATTGCGGTTTCGGGTCGATAATGCCCTGAACCAACCGCCCCAATTACCGTACTTTTGCCCTCTTGATTTGAAAGCCCCGTCGCCAGTCCTGACCTCGGATGTCGCCCCTGTGGAAAAGGGCCGGATGTCCGTGTTCACCGAGCTGGTGAAGGCACGTCTCACCCTCCTGGTGTTGTTAACCACGCTGGTGGGCTTCTACCTCGGTGCGTCGGGGCCGGTGGACTACGGACTGATGTTCCATGCTCTCTCCGGCACGGCCCTGGTGGCGGCTGGGGCGGCGGCGCTGAATCAGCTGATGGAGCGTGAATTTGATGCCCGGATGCGTCGGACCGAAGGACGTCCCCTTCCGGCCGGCCGGATTACGCCCAATGCGGTTCTGGTGCTCGGAACCTCGTTGAGTGTGGTCGGCCTCACCTGGCTGCTTTTTGCGGTGAATCCGATGACCGCACTGCTTGGGGTGCTGACGCTCTCCAGCTACCTGTTCCTGTACACCCCACTGAAGCGGCGCACCGTGCTGAACACCGTTGTCGGAGCCATTCCCGGTGCGTTGCCACCGCTGATGGGTTGGACGGCGGCCACCGGAGGCATCGCGGCCGAGGGATGGGCGCTGTTCGCCATCTTGTTCTTTTGGCAGCTGCCCCACTTCATGGCCATCGCCTGGCTATACCGCGAGGACTACGCACGGGCCGGATATCGAATGCTTTCCGGGGTGGATCCGGAAGGTCGCCGCACCGCCGCTTCGGCCGTTCGCAATACGCTGGCATTGTTGGTCATCAGTCTTTATCCCTACCTCCTTGGCATCGCGGGAACGGTCTACCTTGCCGGGGCGCTGGTGCTGGGAATCGGATTTCTGGCGTTCGCGATCGTGTTTGCCCGATCGTTGACCGAGCGGTCGGCCCGCCGGCTGTTTCTCGCCAGTATTCTTTATCTTCCACTGTTGCTTGGCTTATTGGTTGCAGACAAACGCAGCAAAAAATTGACACCGGTGGACGGGATTTCCCAAGAATCCCCCCAGCAGGTTCGAGTCGGCTAGGCTGACGCGTACCCGTGGGCTCCCGCTTTTGAACTGACGCAGAGAATATTATGCATACCGCGACGACTCACGCTCCAGCCCATGGACACACCCATGGCGGCGCGCATGACCACCACGAGCCGGGCTTCTGGAGCAAATACATCTTCTCTACCGATCATAAAATGATCGGCATCCAGTACGGCCTCACCTCGCTGATT
>JANXMD010000739.1 GCA_025354845.1 Verrucomicrobiota bacterium
CGACGGAGGCGGTGACGCTGTCTTCGGGCGGAGACTACCGGGTGATCGGGGTTTTCACCCTGCTTCAGCTGAGCCTTCCGATGATGGTATTCACGGTGGCGACGCTGCTACCGGCGTGGTGCTTTCGTCACCGGCGCGGAATGACTACCGGCCAATGAATTCCAAGGGACTTCACCTCCAAAATCTCACCCTCCATTTGGGCGAGCGCCTCCTGGTTGGCCCTCTCAACCTCTCGATCCAGCCGGGTGAAATCGTCACCTTGATGGGAGAGAGCGGTGCGGGAAAGTCGAGTGTATTGGCCCACTTGTGCGGGACCCTGCCTGCCGCGTTCGATGCTGCCGGAGAGATATGGATCGATGCGACCGAAGTTTCAACGGTGGCCCCGCAATTCCGGAGATTCGGAATTCTTTTCCAGGACGATCTCCTCTTTCCGCATCTCAGTGTCGGACAGAATTTGGCCTTCGGACTCGCTCCCTGCATTCAGTCCGCGGCCGATCGACGTGATCGAATCGAACGCGCGCTGGGCGTGGCAGGTCTGGTGGGGTTTGAAGATCGGGATCCGGCTACCTTGTCAGGCGGGCAGCGGGCGCGGGTCGCGCTGATGAGGGTGTTGTTGTCGGAACCGAGGGCACTCCTGCTCGATGAGCCATTTTCAAAACTGGATCCCGTCACTCGACAACGTTTTCGCGAGTTCGTCTTTGATCATGCCCGGCAGTCGCGCCTGCCGACGCTGCTGGTCAGTCACGATCGTGACGATGCCGTGACTGCTGCGGGCGCTGTTCTCAACCTGCCGGGCGCTTCCGCTGCGTGCTAAAGGATCGGATGGGCCGGAGAGCGGTTCCTTGGCACGGCCGCCCGGCGCCGAGAGGACGGCGCTTGAATTGGGCCGGTAGAGGCCTAGCGTCCCTTCAAAGATGGGATCGGAACTTTGCGTCAAGATGCTGAAGGCCCTGGCGGATGACACCCGCTGGCGAATCGTCCGCGCCCTGCTGGTCAAACCGATGACGGTCAATGCCCTCACCAAGCGAGTCGAAGCGACCCAATACAACGTTTCAAAACACCTTCGCATCCTGCGTGAAGCTGGAATTGTCGAGACCACCAAGCTGGGGATTCACGTGGAATGCCGGGTTGCCGAGGCCTTTCGCCAGCAATTGAACCGGCAACAAAGCAAATTGGATCTCGGATGCTGTACGTTTAGCTTCGATCGCCCCCTCAAGGGCACGACCTCGGGAGCCAGGCCCCAAGTGGACGGGAAGCGGAGGTAGCCGGCCCGGTGGAGTTTCCGGGGCAGCAGAATCACAGGCTTGTCCAACATCCCCTCGGCCCCGCCGTCATTTAGTCCGCGCTATTCTCACTCCGTTGGGGTTAATCCGTCTGCGTACAAGTGCGCACTTGCGCATATGTGCGTTTGTGTCCTACTCCGCAGGAACAAAGCGACACCTCATTCAATACACCATGAAACGACAAGGCTTGTCGGAGCGGAAAAGTGTCAACTGCGGATGGGATCGATTGGGTGGAATCCCGTGGAAAAACGATTGGATGCGCCTCACTGAGCCTCGTGCTGAGGCATTCACTCTCATCGAATTGTTGGTGGTGATCGCCATCATCGCAATTCTCGCCGGCATGATTCTTCCGGCCCTCGCCGGTGCCAAGAACCGAGCGTTCCTCACCAGTTGCCTCAACAACCATCGGCAAATCGCCCTGGCGGCCAATTTGTACCTGGGTGACAACAACGAGGTGACGCCTGCGGCCACCTACAACAACAACGGGTCTTCGCTATCCCCCAAGGGAACCGGGAAAGCGGTGGGTACCGACCTGGGCGGTGGCCGACAGGTCTGGGACAGTAGCGCCGGCGCCCTTCAAAAGTACCTCGGCCAGAAGTCGGAAAAGATCTGGCGCGATCCTGGAGCCTCATCGGGAAGCAAGAAAGTGGACGATACCTGGAAGATTGGTGGCACAAACCCGTTCAGTGGATTCGCTGCGGACGATGTTTTCAGCCCCAACTATTTCTACATGGAGACGGTGGAGTGGATTGAATTGGGCGCTGATCCGTCCTGGTTTCCCCAGCGTTGGGCCACCCGGAATATCGCCAACGTCAAAGCCTCGGGAATCGCCGGGTCCGCCTCTCAGGCCGTGGTGTTCGTTGACGAAAGCACCACCCATCATAGTGGGAATACGGACATCTATGACCGCAACGGCGCCAAGGTCCTACCCCCGAAGAAAGATCGGGATCCGTTCTCGTACCTGGACGGCCACGTTGAGACCAAGGTGTTCTCGGACCTAAGGGGGTATCTCTCCAGCCTCTCCGATGCGATCCCGCAGACCCAATTCGGAATCAGCTTTGAATCGACCCCGTTGTGGCCGATCCGTAACGATCTTCCCTCACCGGTTCAATAGCAGGGGAAGGTGCCTCCGACTTTTCCCACGCGAATTCGCGCTCGGTCAATCGATCCAGAAGATGAAACTGCACAACACACCTCCCGCAACCGCCACGCTGACCACGCTGCGTGCCTTGGGCTTGCTCAGCGACCAAGAGGTCGCCGTCGTCAACGACTTTGGAAATCCGGACAGCCGGTTTTACGACACACTGGATCTGGCCGAGACGCTCCATCTCCACATCAAGGTCGACAACACGGACGTTCTTCCGATCAACGCCTTCTTCAAGGCCGGTGCAGAACTGGACCACCAGAAAAGCGGATTCGTGAAGTACCGATTTCCCGGTGCCATCAACGCCATTTTTTCCCACATCAAGGTCTCGCAGGAGGAGCTCCTCGAAACCGAGGCTACCCGGCGTCCCCGCCCGTTTCTCGACCATATTGGTATCGACCTCCGGGCGGAAACACCGGTGGTGCGAGCTGCCTTTGATGCGCTCCCCAAGGTTGCGCTTGAGGAACATCTTCCCCATGCATCCCAAGGCGGCCCTGACAAGCCGGTCTATTGCTGTCACGTCGAAGTGGCGGAAAAGCACTGGCTCTATCCACCGGACGAGGATGGCCATCCGGGTATTCCCCTCGAATTCGCCTATGGGGCGCTGAAGGTGAATCCCGACAAGAGCGGCTGTGACCTGCGGCCGGCGGATCCCAACAAAGTGGATCCGGCAACCATTCCAACCTGCTGCGGAACGACTGGATCCCAGGCTGACACCAAACTTGGAGCCGGGACTTCAACCTACTATCGCCCCTCGGACCTTGGCCGGTTCGGTGAGATTGGCCGCTCCAACCCCCTCGTTGGCGGCGCCTTCTTTGACTACTATGGCAAGGTCATGGTGGATGATCGTCTGACCAAGCGAGAGAAGAGCCTGATCGCGCTCGCAGTGGCCCATGCTCTGAAGTGTCCGTATTGCATCGATTCGCTCACCAACGGCTGCCTGGACCTCGGCCTTTCCGAAGCCGAGATGATGGAAGCGGTTCACGTCGCCGCCGCGATCGCCGCCGGTGTGACTTTGGTCCACAGCACTCAGCTACTCGGCCACGTCGATGCTCGAAATGCCGGCACCCATTGATGGCACTGCCCCGGGGCCCTTGAAGAAGCAGCTCCGACTCAATGCCATCGACATGATGTGCATGGGCTGTACGCCCGGCATTTGGACCCACCCGCGCGATCAATCGGAGGGGTACACCTCACTACGGTATTGGACAGAACTGGCGAAAATCCTCGAGCGCGGGAAGTTCGACGCCATCTTCATTGCCGACATCTTCGGAGTTTATGATGTCTATCGAGGCGGCACCGCTCCTGCGTTTCTTAACGCGGTCGAGTTTCCGGTGTGCGATCCGATGATGGTCGTCCCGGCGATGGCGTTGGTCACGGAACACCTGGGATTCGGCGTGACTGGCACGATTTCCTATGAATTGCCGTACTCGTTCGCCCGCCGGGTCTCCACGCTGGATCACCTCACAGAGGGCCGATTTGCGTGGAACATAGTCACCGGCTACCTGGCCAGCGCCGCCCGTGCCTTCGGGCTCAAGGACCAGCTCACCCACGATGAGCGATATGACCGGGCGGACGAGTTCATGGAGATCGTTTACAAGTTGTGGGAGCAGAGCTGGGACGAGGACGCCGTTGTGCGGGACAAGAAGTCCGGGGTTTTTGCCCATCCGGAAAAAATTCACAAAGTCTCCCACAAGGGACGCTGGTTTGAGATGGAGGGATATCACCTCTGCGAACCGTCTCCGCAGCGCACGCCGCTCCTCTTCCAGGCTGGTGCCTCGAACCGAGGACGAGAATTCGCCGCGAAACATGCCGAGTGCGTCTTCATCGGTGGCAACACCCGCCCCATCGTCGCCCGCTCGGTCGCGGACATTCGCCGCCGGGCCGTCGAGCAAGGGCGCGATCCCAGAAGCGTCTTGATCTTTGCCGCCCTCACCGTGGTCACGGCCCCCACGGATGAAGAAGCCCGGGCCAAGTACGAAGACTATCGACGCCACGTCAACATCGAGGGAACCCTGGCGCTGATCAGCGGATACTCCGGGATCGATTTCTCTCGATACGATCTGGATGCGCCGATTGCCTTTTTCGAGAGCAACGCCATCCAGAGTTTTGTGGAGGCTTTCACCGTTGCGGATCCGTCACGTATTTGGACGCTGCGTGAAGTGGCGCTCGACGCCGGGGTCGGTGGGTCGGGGCCGAAAGAGGTTGGCTCCCCGCAAACGATCGCCGATGCCCTTGAGCAATGGATGCGGGAGACCGACATCGATGGCTTCAATTTGGTGTACGCGGTCACCCCGGGGGATACCCTGGATTTTGTAGACCTCGTGGTTCCAGAGCTGCAACGTCGGGGCATCTACAAAACCGAATACAGCCCAGGGACTCTGCGCGAAAAACTCTTCGGAGCCGGCATGTGTCACCTTCGTTCCGATCACCCCGGTGCGGCCTATCGGGTTCAGCCAGACGTGCCGTGAATTCCCCTTCCGCCCTCATGAGCACCGAAACTGCGAAGCGATTGACGAAGGCGCGCTACGTCATGATCGGGGGGTTTCTGGGATCGGGCAAGACCACCGCCATTGCGCGGCTTGCCCGGGAATTGACTGCCCAAGGATTAAAGGTCGGCCTCATCACCAACGACCAGGCGGGCGGCCTGGTGGACACCCGGCTTCTTCGCAGCCAGGGGTACGCAACGGAGGAGATCGCGGGCGGCTGCTTCTGCTGTCGCTTCAACACTCTGATGGAAGCCGCCAACCGTCTTGCGGCGGACTCTCGGCCCGACGTTTTCATCGCCGAACCGGTCGGCAGTTGCACTGACCTCGTGGCGACAGTCACCTATCCCCTGCGGCGGATGTATGGCGATGCCTTCACCATTGCGCCCCTCACCGTCCTGGTGGACCCGGTGAGGGCTGAGCGCGTCTTCGGGCTCGAACCCGGCGGCAGCTTTTCACCCAAGGTGCTTTACATCTTCAAGAAACAGCTTGAAGAGGCGAACCTCATCGTCATCAGCAAGAGCGACCTGGTCGACGTGGAACGACAGCGCCGGCTCCAGGAGGTCTTGACGCGGAACTTTCCGAAGGCCCGTATCCTGGTGGCGTCCACCCGCCAAGATCTGGGATTGGGGCCGTGGTTTCAGCGGCTCCTCGCGACCGAGCAAGATGAAAACCTCCAGACCATGACGTTGGACTACGAAGTCTATGCCGATGGAGAGGCGAATCTGGGATGGCTCAATGCGACGATCACCCTGCGTAGCCAAGAGGAGTTCGACGCCAATTCGGTCCTGATGACCCTCGCCAGCCGGATGCAGTTCCGACTGCGCGCCGTCGGAGCTGAAATCGCCCACCTCAAGATGACCTTCAGCCCGGACCACAGCCTTGCCGGTGAGATCGCCTCCATCAACGTGGTGCGGAACGACAGCCCTCCAGAGCCCGGCATGCAACTCGACGATCCCTGCAGCAGCGGGATTCTCGTGGTTAATCTCAGGGCGGAATCCGCTCCGGAAAGCCTGCTTGAGATTCTCCGTGACACACTCGCTGAGCAGGCCGCGGTGTATCCAGACCTTGAGGTCCAACTGGACCACGAGGAACATTTCCGCCCCGGCAAACCGGTTCCGACTTTTCGAGACGGCGTGGAGGTCCCGGGAGTCGCCAGTCCTGCCTGCACTCCCGAGGCGCGGGCGCAGTTTGCTGCCTTGGGTCGGCCCTGCTGCTGAAGGTCTGTAGCGCCCCCCCCTTCGCGGAACGAGGCGCCTTCCAGACGTCCAACTCATGCGGCGAACCTGGCTGTCTTTGCGACCGCCTTGTTTGGCACAGAAGGGGAGAAAGATGAGTGAGATCAATTAAAAATGATTGATCCATGAGATCTGCTCATGAAAATGAACACATCACTCAACCGCGGTCTTTGCGACCACGACCGACCTTTCCGACGTCCCATGAAAAAGATTGAAGCCATCATCAAGCCGTTTCGCCTCGAGGAGGTGAAGGACCAGTTGCAGACACTGGGGATCCAGGGGATGACGGTGTCCGAGGTGAAGGGGTTCGGTCGCCAGAAGGGACATACCGAGGTGTATCGAGGAGCCGAGTACACGGTGGATTTCCTCCCCAAGCTAAAGGTGGAGATCGTGGTGACCGACGCGCAGGTGGAGGAGGCGGTGGCGGTTATCATCCGCGGCGCCAAGACCGGAAAGATCGGTGACGGGAAGATCTTCGTGAGCCCCATTCTGGATGCGATCCGCATCCGGACCGACGAGCGCAGCGAGAACGCGGTCTGAGCGACACTCCCAGTTCGAGAGCTTCTTCCCTTCGCGTGAAATCCCTGATTCGTTTCGCGTCCATTCTCCTGTACCTACCCGCCCTCCGCGCGGGCGATCCCACGGTGGAGCAGCGGCTCGCCGATCTTGAGGCTTACGTCCGAAACAGTCCGGCCCAATTCGCGCTCCGGGATGCCTCCGGCCCCGGGCACAATGCTTGGATCATGATCAGCTCGGCGCTGGTCCTTTTCATGACCCTTCCGGGGTTGGCGCTCTTCTACGGTGGGTTGGTGCGCCGCAAGAACGTGCTCTCGGTTCTTGCCCAATGCCTGGCTCTTTCCGGTGGAGTGACGGTGCTCTGGTGGGTTTGCGGTTATTCGCTTTCCTTCGCACCGGGCACTCCGTTTCTGGGTGGACTCTCCTGGTCGTTCTTCAACGGGGTGACCGAACATCCCAACCCGACCTACAGCCCGTGGCTTTCGCACAATCTCCACGCCATGTATCAGCTGATGTTCGCCATCATCACGCCGGGGCTGATCGTGGGTGCGATAGCGGAGCGCATGAAGTTCCGTCCGCTGATGATCTTCTGCGCTCTCTGGATGTTCCTGGTGTATTTTCCGGCGGCTCATCTGCTTTGGGGGGCGGATGGGTGGATGAATGGCATCGGGAACGACGCGGCAGGCATCAAGGCCATCGATTTCGCCGGTGGCATCGTGGTGCATATGACCTCGGGATGGAGCGCGCTGGTCCTCTGCATTCTTCTGGGAAAGCGCCGTGGCTACGGCCGCGAGCCGATCGTTCCCCACAGCATGGTGTTATGCATGGTGGGTACTGGGATGCTCTGGTTCGGTTGGTATGGCTTCAACGCCGGTTCCTCGCTGGCTGCCGATGGCGTGGCGGCAAATGCCTTCGTGGCCACGACCCTCAGCGCCGCCGTGGGGCTCTGCGGGTGGGCCCTGGCGGAGCAGATCGTGCGCGGGAAGCCGAGCATCCTCGGCATGTGCTCGGGCGCGGTGGCTGGCCTGGCC
>JANXMD010000756.1 GCA_025354845.1 Verrucomicrobiota bacterium
CGCCGAATCCATCGCGACGACGCTCGAACGCGTGGTGTCTGGCAGGCTGCCCTTGCCCGGGCGGGATACTTGCACGGATTACGCCCGACGCGAATTTCGCTGGGACCGGCCCGCCGACGCCATCGAGCGGGCGTTTGATGGCGTGGCCACACCCGGGTGGCCGGAGGGGCTCGCATGAGGATCCTCGAACTCGGAAAATTCTATCCCCCCGAACGCGGCGGAATCGAAACGCTGCTGCGTCTGTGGTGCGAAGGATTCGTGGCCGCTGGCGACGAAGTGGACTGCGTCGTAGCCAATCGGTCTGCACGCACCGAGCGATCGCGGGTCAACGGAGTCCGCATTCACCGCCTGGCCAGCCTTGGTATGGCGATGAGCACGTCGATCTGCCCTTCCTACCCCACCGCGGCGTTTCAGTACCCAGCCGACCTGATCCATTCTCATTTCCCAAATCCCCTCGCCGACATCGCCTGCGTGATGGCGCCAGCGGACGTTCCCGTCGTCATTACCTGGCACAGCGACATCGTCCGGCAGAAATCCATCCTTCGTTTCTACCAACCGCTGCAGCGGGCCCTGCTGAACCGCGCCAATCAGATTGTCGTCGCGACGCCGAATCACCTCGCCTATTCCGACTGGCTCTTGGAATTCAAACACAAGGTGGTGGTCATCCCCTTCGGCCTCGACCTGCGGCGGTTTGAGCCGCCGCAGGTGGATCTCCAGAAAGTCGCGGAACTCCGGGAAAGCGCCGCCGGACGCCGGGTGCTGCTCAACGTCGGCCGACTCGTCGGGTATAAAGGACAGCGATACGCGATCGACGCCCTGAGAGCCCTGCCCGATGCCGTCCTCTGGTTGGTCGGTGCCGGCCCGCTGGAAGCCGAGCTCCACCGGTACGCAGCGGCCCAAGGAGTCGCCAAGCGGGTCGTCTTTTGGGGCGACGTGCCGGATCCTGAACTGCCTTGTTTCTTCCAAGCCTGTGATGTCTTTGTTTTCCCATCGATCACACCCAACGAGGCGTTTGGATTGGTTCAAGTGGAGGCGATGGCCTGCGGCAAGCCCGTGATCGCCACCAATCTCAAGAGCGGAGTTCCCTGGGTTTGCCACGATGGAGTGACCGGAAGAGTCATTCCGCCGGAAAGCGGTGAGAGCCTTGCGCTTGCTCTCGAGCCGCTTCTGGGCGACGAATCGCTGCGGCGCGCCATGGGGGAAGCCGGTCGCGCCCGGGCCTACGCGGAGTTTTCCGCACCGGTGATGATCCAGCGTTACCGAAGCCTGTTTACCAAACTGATCGAAGCGACTCCTCCGGGATGATCTACAAGACGTACATCGCGATGTTTATCCTCTCGGCGTTGGGCGCCTTTTGGCTCACCCCATTTGCCGCGTGGCTGGCGCACCGCTTTGGTGCCATCGACCAGCCCGGGCCGCGCAAACTCCACGGAAAACCCATGCCCCGCATGGGAGGCGTCGCCGTTTACCTTGGCTTCCTGCTTCCCTGGGCCGGGCTTTACCTGCTCCACAATCTGGTCGCTCTGGAATTCCAGCAGTACGAGAAGCAGTTCCTTTCCCTCGTGCTCGGGGCGACGGCCATGATGACCCTCGGGGTTTACGACGACATCAAGGGGGCCGACGCCCTGAAGAAGCTGCTCGCGCAAACGCTCATCGCTCTCGGCATGTGGCTCGCTCATTTTCGGATCACCGCACTCCAGAATCCCTTCGGTACTTATTTCGACCTCGGCTGGTTCGGACTTCCCATCACCCTGCTCTGGATCGTCGGCCTCACCAATGCCATCAACCTGCTGGATGGCATTGATGGCCTCGTCACCGGCGTTACGGCCTTCATGGCGGTCTCCCTGGCCATCATCAACATCATCACAGGCCACACCGTGGTGGCCCTGCTCACGGTGGCGCTTGCCGGCGCCTGTTTTGGATTTCTGCCCTACAACCATTCTCCGGCACGCATCTTCCTCGGCGATTCAGGCAGCCTAACCATCGGACTGGTCCTCGCCTGTATCGGCATCGAATCCTTCTTTCATGACCCACGCCACGCGGCGAGCCCGCTGATCTCGGTGCCGCTCTTCCTCTTCTGCCTGCCGGTGTTCGATACCTGCCGCGTGATGTACAAGCGCTGGCGTCGTGGGGTGTCCATCTTCCAAGCCGACAAAGGGCACGTGCACCACCGGTTGCTTGAGCTCGGATTCAACCACCGCCAGGCCTCCTGGCTCCTGTATGGCGTGGTCATCCTTTCGGGCACGTTTTCGATCGTCCTCGTGACCGTGGGCACGCACCGGCAGCTTCCCTTCACACTCGTGTTTTGCATGCTCAGCGGCGTGGTCGGCTACGTGTGGCGGCGCTGGGCCAGGAACCAGGATGCCGACGAGCCCGGGTCGGAATCCAACGGCAAACGGTGAACTCCACCCTTTCCGTGGAGTCCGCCCTGGCGCGGATGCTGGAGCCGATCCGACCGCTCTCCACGGAATTGGTCTCACTCCTTAGCCCGGACATCGACGGACGCCGACCCGCGCATCCGCTGACCGCGAAGGTTCCCCTGCCCGGTTTCGACAACTCCGCGATGGACGGCTATGCCGTGCGCGCGGTCGACGCCGGAAAGCAGGGCAACCGACTGGAGATCCGCGGTCACGCCGC
Organism: Verrucomicrobiota bacterium; assembly: GCA_025354845.1. Taxonomy (GTDB): domain Bacteria; phylum Verrucomicrobiota; class Verrucomicrobiia; order Limisphaerales; family UBA9464; genus CAIVQB01. The sequence goes on from JANXMD010000756.1 coordinate 2,638, forward strand.
CGCGGGATCGACGGCCGTCGACGCGGTGACGCCAGGCATCGCAGTACGCATCTTCACCGGGGCTCCGCTTCCGACCGGAGCCGATGCCGTCGTCATGCAGGAAGACGTCACCGCGGATCCCGACGGCCGCTCGCTGACGATCAACGATCCCGTCACCGCCTGGGAAAACGTGCGCTTCCAGGGTGAAGACACCCGCCCCGGTGACGTACTCGTCGACGCCGGAATTGCGCTCAAACCTCAGCACATCGCGGCGTTACTCGCGAGTGGCTGGAGCTCAGTTCTGGTGCACCAGAAACCCCGCGTCGCGCTGGTGGCAAGCGGATCCGAGCTTCGCGCCCCGGGCTCCAGGTTGTCGCCGGGACAGATTCACGAGAGCAATTCCGGCATGCTCGCCGCGCTGGTTCGTCGTGCGGGGGGCGTCGTCGTCGCCGCGGACTGCGTACCCGACGAGGAACCCCGACTGCGAGGCGCGTTGGAATCGGCAGCTGCACACGCCGATCTCATCCTCACGGCGGGAGGCGCCTCGGTGGGGGATCACGATCTCGTCCGCCCGGCGCTCGCCGCTGCCGGTGGAACCCTGGATTTTTGGAGAATTTCCATGAAGCCGGGGAAGCCGTTCCTACACGGTCATTTGAATGGGATTCCTCTGTATGGTCTGCCAGGAAACCCGGTCTCCGCATTCGTCACGGCCGTGCTGTTCGTCCTGCCGGTGTTGCGTCGCCTTCAGGGGGATCCGGTCGCGGCTCCGGTTCCTCGCACCGCCATCTGGGCTGAAAACGTGGAAAACCAGGATCAACGACGACACTACATCCGCGTCACCACCGACGCCGACGGTCGCATCCGTCCTTCCGGTCCCCAGGGCTCCCACCGCTTGGCGTCGCTTGCGGCGGCGGATGGCTTGGTGGACCTGCCTCCCGAATCCACGATTGCCGCCGGATCGGTGGCTCGAGTTCTCGGATGGTGAACCAGGCCGTCACCGCTTCCTTCCAAACACCCGAACCGATAAGCTTTCGCCGTGCCTGAATTCATTCCACCGCCGCGCGTGAACGTGCTCGGCGTCGGCATTTCGGTGCTCAACCTCCCCTCCGCGATCGCCACTCTGGACGCCGCGCTGGAGGCGGGCGTGCGCGGGTATGTCACGGTCACCGGGGTTCATGGCGTGATGGAATCGCAGGACGATGAACCCCTCCGCGTCCTCCACAATCGCTCCCTCCTGTCCACGCCCGACGGCATGCCGATGGTCTGGCTGGGACGGCTGGCCGGACATAAGACCATGGGGCGCGTGTACGGACCGGACCTCATGGAGGCCGTCTTCGAATGGAGCGCCCGGAACGGCCGGACTCACTTCCTTTTCGGCGGCAATCCCGGAGTCGTCGATGAGCTCCGGACGCGAATGGAAGCCCGATATCCCGGACTGCGCATCGTCGGCACCTACACCCCGCCCTTCCGCCCGTTGACCCCGGAGGAACACAGCGCCCTGGCCGCAGAACTGCAGACCTGCCAGCCCGATTTTTTTTGGGTTGGACTCAGCACCCCGAAGCAGGAGCGCTTCATGGCGACGGAATTGGAACGCCTCAACGCCCGCATTTTTGTTGGCGTCGGCGCCGCGTTCGACTTTCACGCCGGGCGGGTATCGCAGGCGCCGCGCTGGATCCAACGAAGCGGATTCGAATGGCTTTACCGGCTTTGCAAAGAACCCCGGAGGCTCTGGCGGCGCTATATGAAGAACAATCCACGCTTTCTGTGGCGGATCGCCGGACAGCTCACCGGACTCCGAAAGGTTCCCTCGTGCACCGAGGATCCGGGCGGCACGGCGCCGCATTCCGTTAGAGCACTCCCTTGAGCAGCTCACGCTCCTCAGGCCGGAGCTTGGTGGCATCCACCTTGCGCGCCATGTCCCGGGCGGCGGCACGCTGATCGTTGGCCCCCAAGACGGCCGCATAGAGCGCCCGCATGCGGGGCTCGGCGCGGCTCCAGTCCATTTCAAGCCCCTCGATCAACCCGAGCGCCTTGGAGGCATTGCCCTCGCGGAGTTCAGACAAGGCGAGAATCAGGCCGAAGATGGGATCCTTGCCTTTCTCCTTGTCCTGAGCCAGGGCCTCCAGACGAGCCTTTATCCCGGGCTGACGTTCCCCCAGGAGGAACCCGAAATAAGCGCTGGAGGTGAACAGCGCTTCATCGCCCGGAAGGAACTTCGCGAGTCGGGTAAGCGCCTCCCAAGCCCGTTTAGTGTCGTCCACCGACCCCAGGAGTCGGAGCACTTCACGGCCCGCCGAATAAGTCGCCGGCGGCCAGCTCATCAGTTTCTCATACGCATAAATGGCCGCCATGGGCTGGCCAATGCGCTCGGCATATCCGGCCACAAACCGCAGCCGGGAAGGCTGGTTGGTGCACGCAGCAATCGCGCCTAGAAAGTGCCCCATCACGATCTGCGACTGCCCGGCCTTCTGTGCGGCTGCCGCCTGAAGGCACTGCGCGAGGTACGGTTCAATTCCGCTCTTGTCGGACTCGAGGTACGGTTTCACCTCCTCGGAACGGTCCAGCTCCAGCAGAATCTGAAGCCGGGCGCTCACCAGATTGGTGTACTTCCGCACCACGTCCGCAGGAAGCAGAGCCAGCGACCGCTTCGTCTCCCCTCGCTGAGCAAACCAACCCACCGCCTCCGCCAGCGCCTCCGGGTTGCCCGCCTCCCGCGCTTCGCGTTCATACTCATCCAGAATTGTCGCGCCACCGGCGGGATCCAATTTCATCCGCAATTCATAGTGCCAGGCACGTCGATCCTTCCGGTCGCCGATCGCGGCGAGCAGGATTTGGTTTTCAGCGGAGTTAAGCTCGGAGCTTGGAACCAGGAGATCCACCGCCTGACTTCGGAACGCACCATGGCCGACGGCCAGCGGCCATAAAAACCGGCGTCCCTCGGCCCGCTCATCCGCATTCGGCGAGGCGGAAAGCAGAAGGCCAAGCGTCATTTCGGCCTCTTCGCTGTTCGGGAACGATTCCAGCCAAAACCGCGCGCCCACGATGGCGGCAGCCGGAGAATCGGTGTTGCGAAGGTGGCGCAGAAAAAGACGAAACAGACCCTCGTCCGTGCGATTCGTCTTCAGCAAACTCCGCAGCTCAGGACCCGCGATGTCGGCGCGGTTGAACGTCACCGCCAATTCCGCGTAGCCAAGATGATCCTCGTAAGTTCCCTCCGGGGAGTTCAGGACGAGCTGCCAATAGTTGAACCCCTCCTGCATCGAACGCTTGGTGCAAAACCGGGCCGCCAGACGGAGGACCTTCGGTTCTCCTGGTGCCATTTCGAGAAGGACCTTGAGCGATCTCCCGGCCTCAACCCACTTCCCGGCATCGATCTCCGCCGAGGTGCTGGAAATCATTCCCAGGGCCCGATGCCGCTTGATAATCCGATAGGCAGGGCGAGCAGACATCCACGCGCCAACACCCAAGAGCGCCACCAGGACGATAGCGATCAGGAACGACTTCGAGGTGTCCCGAAATTCGGGTCCTGAAGACACGACGACCTCTTCACGCTTGTTTCCAAACCACCCCATGAGCTTTTTGATTCAAAGCCGCGCTTGGACCCCCGGAAGCGTCCTAGGTAATGCCCTACAGCGCAACAACCCAGTGGGGAGTATTATTGCCTCGCCAAATCCGGTTTCAAGACCCGGAGGTCGCTCCAATAGCCATACGCACCCTCGCCCGGCCCGGTCAAATGCTCGAGACGGAGCACGACCCGTCTTCCGGAGAAGGCGCGCAAGTCCACCTCGATCCGCTGCCACGCTGTCGACGCAGACTGCGGCGAGACGGTGACGCGCCGAATGACCTCACCGTCCACCATCACGCGAAGGTCCCAAGGAGACTTCGGGGCCGCCGCCACCCAGAATTCCAGCGTGGGGCTTTGGTTGCGCGGTATTTCGATCGCTCGTGCCAGAACGCCGGGAGTGCCGGCATCGCGGGGATGGGTCACCAACACGTTGCTCCTCCCCAGATACGTCGGAAGTTTCCGGGGCGCGTCGGCAAAGGGAGGATTCGTCACCTGCCACTCCGGGTTCCACAACGCCACACTCTCTCCGTCGGAGCTGCCAGCCGGATCCACCGCCGCCCGCTCGTCACCGGCCCCACCACCGATGAGTTCGCGACGCCGCGGCTCGTCCAGCGGCTTGCCGTCACCCGGGGGCGCGAGGATGTACCAGATGAGATTGCGGAAATCCGCATCCGGCATCTGTTCCAGACCCTCGGGCATCACGGAGTTCTCGGTGATGCGCAACGTCTTGATGTCCGCTTTGGAAACCACCACTTCCGACGGTCCCGCCATGACCAACCGAACCACGCGATCCGTGTTCTCCACCATCCGGCCGCTCAACTGGCGATCGTCCTTGGTCTCAACCTCCACGTTTTCATAGCCCTGGCCGATGATTTCATTCGGGTGGATCACGTTGTGAAGCAAGGCATCCAGCGAACTGCGGCCGACACCCGTGAGGTCCGGTCCAATCTCGGCGCCTTCGCCGTATAGTTTGTGACACACAAAGCAGGTCTTCTTGGCGACCTCGTGTCCGGCGGCGATGTCCACCGCTCCACTCGTAACCACTCGCCGTTTCTCCGCGATGAGCTTCAGCTTCTCGGCCGACGAAGCATTCACCCGTCCAAACAGAGCCTGCGCCTTCATGCGTTGATCGTCGTCACGCGACGTCGCGAGCGTTCGAATGACGCTGGGAGTCAGGTCGCCGCGCTTCACCTCCCCGCGTTCCACGGCATTGAACAACGACCACCGCCACGGATTTCGGGTGGTGCACAATTCGGCGGCGGCGCGACGCACTGCGGGAGACATGCCGCCCCATCCATTGAGCACTTGCTTCGCGGTGTCATCGGCTCCTACGTCCGCGAGAGCACGAAGGGCCTCGATGCGTACCAATTCCGAGTCCTTGGAGCCAATGACCGCGACCAGAGTCTTGCGAACATCCTCACCGCGCACCGTGCGCGCTGAGCGAATTCCTGCGAGGCGGTCCGACTCGGACGCGGCGGGATCCGTGATGCGTGCCAGGCTGGCCTTGAGGGATGCCGCGTCGCCCCACAACGAACCCAACTGGCGGGCCGCCTTGGCGACGTCGGCGTTGGATGAAGCCGTAAGCCGTGAAATCACCGCCACGGCATCCGCACCGGGACTTGCAGCCCGACCCCGCTGTCCCTCAATCAACCCATTCAGTCCGGCAATCAGCGCGGGACTGGCACCCTCCGGAATCTTCCCAAATTCCAGGACCACCTGCCCCAGAACCCGGTCGTCCCGCAGGTCGCAGGCGCGTCGCATGATTTTTGTCAGCAACATCGCCGAAAACGGAAGTTCCGCCGCCGCCCCATCCTTGGTGTAGGCATTCACGGAATGGACCGGGTCGTACGCCACGATGGGTTCCAGGGCCATCCAGTAGAGAAAATCGAGCGTGGGATCCGGGTTCTTCTGGGCAGCGTTCCGATGCCCGAGGAACAAGGCACTGAGCACGGGACCGGTCACAACCTCGGAGATTGGTATCTGAGGCGGGGAATCGATCGTGAGCGAACTCGACACGAATTGCCGCGCCGCGACCGTGACCCCAAGACGGACCGTGGGGTCGGGATCTTCGGCGAGTTTGGCCAATCGTTTGATCGCATCCCCGAACGGCAATCCGCGCTCTCCCGTGATTCGGGCCGCCCACGCCCGCACGCCGGGGTCGGAGTCTGCCGCCACCTCGTCCAGCGTTTCATCCTCGAGCAGTCCCATTTCGTGCAGGGTCCACAGGGCATTCAACCGCACCTCCGGGGTCGCGCCGGATTTCAACAGGGCATGAACCGGAGTCTTCGCATGGAGGCTCCGGGGACCAAACGCCGTGATGCCACGTGCACCGAGAAGCCGTCGCGCCGTCCTGCGCTGCCAGATGTTGGGATGTCCCAGCAGTTCGGCGAGTTCAGCGCTGGATAGGGCCGCCAAATCCATTTCCCGGAGCGGCCTCGAGGGAACTTCCTTCCCGGGCTGATCCCCGACCCACACCACGCGCCAGATGCGACCGCGCTCCCGATCGATTCCATCCGGATCGGCCTGCGCGTTCTGGTAGCAGGGATAACGGTCGTACCAATCCATCACCCACACCGCACCGTCCGGTCCGGTTTGCGTGCTCACCGGCATGAACCAGCCGTCGGTGGTGGTCATGAAATCCGGCCGCGCCTCGGCCTTGAACGAGGCACCCAACGGCTCGACATGCTCATGATTGAGGGCGTTCTGATGGATGTTACCCACCAGGATCTCCCCCTTCCAGGCGGTCGGCCATTGATTGCCCTGATACACATCGATACCCGAGTACGCCGCCATGTGATGCCGGTAATTGACGATGCTCTTGAGCTCGCCGTATCCGAACTGAAAGGGCGGCTGGCCGGCCTGGCGGTTGTAGAGGCCGCCCGGCGCGAGGTGAAAGAGGTGATCAATCACGCATGCGCTGACAAATGCATTGCCGCGCGCGTCAAAGTCCACGCCCCAGGGATTGCTGGTGCCTTCGGAAAACACCTCGATGTTCCGCGTGGCCGGATTCAATCGCGCCACGCCGGCCGAAATCAGCGTCGGACGTGCGTTCGGATTGGAGGCATCCCGGGCTTCGGTGCGGGTGAAGACACCGTGCGTCATATAGAGCTGACCATCGGGTCCCCAGGTGAACCCATTCAGCAGCTCATGGCGGTCCTCCCGGCCGAATCCGGTGAGAATCTCCGTCTTGCGATCGGCCACCCCATCCCCGTTGGTGTCCTCCAGAAACCAGAGATGCGGGGCTTCGCCGACGTAAACGCCGCCGTTGCCCACCAACAACCCGGTGGCGAGGCTCATGCCGTCGGCAAAGACGGTCACCTTGTCCGCGCGGCCGTCGCCGTCTGTGTCTTCGAGAATCTTGATGCGATCGCGCCCCTTTTCACCCGGTTTCACGCCGAGCGGATACTCATAGAGTTCTAACACCCAAAGGCGACCGCGTTCGTCAAAGGACATCGCCACCGGATTGACCACCTCCGGCTCGGCGGCGAAGAGGCGGACTTCGAACCCAGCCGGCACCTTGAAGCTCTTGCGCTCGTCGTCGGGACTGAGCGCTGGGTTCCCCGCCGGCGCGTGCTGTCCGGTCAATTGCCGGCCGGCCGGCTTGTTCTTGTACACCGGAAAGCCGAAGCGCGGGTGCGGCGTCGATTCCGGGGCCGCCCACAGAGCGACCGGCGTGGAGACCAGCACGGCCGCAACACCGGCGAGCGCGAGGGAATACGGAAGGTTCATGGCAGGAATGACGGCTAGGCTGACGAGAAAGCCCCGGCGGTCAATTCATGAACCGTCCGGGGCGTGTGTTCTTCTGATACCGATGCGGCTCGAAGTCCGCCAAGGGTCACCACCAAAAGCTCGGATCGGAACCGTCGGTACGAACCAACAGGCGATTGAATTTCCGCCATTCGACGTGTCCATCAAGCATCAGCGTGTTGCCGCCCACCGGAAGCCGGCCGTTGAGATGCGGCGACTGGTGCCCCCTCCAACCGCCATCCACTCCCACGTAACGGTTCTTGGTGCGATCCACCATATTGTTGCCCACCGACAGAGTACCGTCGGCCACGATCACGCGCTCCGAGGACCCCGGATTCACCTCTTCGCCGCCGATTTTCCATGGCTTCGGATTCAGCGACTCCGTGATGTTGGTGGTTAGCACGCGCCCCGCCCCCTTGAACGCCAAGGCATAACCAATCACTCGGTACCCGCCCGCGTTATCCTTGGCGAGTTCGTTGGTCGTTCCCGTTGTGAAGCTCCAGAGGGTGTCATTGTCCTGTTTGGCAAACGCCGGGTCGTAAAGGATGTGGCGCTGCCCTCCATTGCGAACCAGCGCATTCGCCGCCTGCGCGGGAATGTCCCAAGGCCAGTTGGCGCCGGTGCAGTCGGGAAAGAGATCCTTACTGTCGTCGGCATACATCCGCACCGCGATGCCGAGCTGACGCAGGTTGCTCGAGCACCGGACCTGGATGGCCTTGGATTTCGCCTTCGCCAA
>JANXMD010000792.1 GCA_025354845.1 Verrucomicrobiota bacterium
CCTACTTGGCGCTCGCAGCGATGATTGCTGCGGGTCTCGCGGGCATGGAGGAAGATCTGGATTGCGGCGACGCCTACGCGGGTAACGCGTACATCGATCTCAAGCTGCAGCGTCTGCCGTCGAGCCTGCGGGATGCGGCGGATCTCTTTGCGGAATCGAAGCTGGCGAAGAGTGTCTTTGGCCAGCCGGTAGTGGATTTCTACACGCACCACGCGCGGCTCGAACTCGAGGCCTTTGGGGCTGCGGTCACCGATTGGGAGAAGCAGCGGTACTTTGAGCGGATTTGAGCGACTGAATCGGGCGCTGGTGTGGAGTCCGGCCGCGGAGCTGCCGGTTTGGAGACGTGGACTGCAACCCGGGTGCAACCGGACGCACCGCCGGGTAGGGAGGCATGCGTGGTGAGTGGCGTTGGGATGGTAGGTGCCGGGTGGACGTTCCAAACCGGTGAGTCGCTCTGCTCCCCACCGGACTCCAAACCAACGCCCCCGAAACGTTGTGGAGTCCGGCCGCGGAGCTGCCGGTTTGGAGACGTGGATTGCAACCCGGGCGCAACGGGACGCACGCCCAGGTGGGGAGGCATGCGTGGTGAGTGGCGTTGGAATGGTAGGTGCCGAGTGGACGTTCCAAACCGGTGAGTCGCTCTGCTCCCCACCGGACTCCAAAGCGGTCGATGGATGTTGGAAGCGTTCGCCGGCTACTCCGGATTCGAGCGGGCCCGGCCAAAAATCAGAGACAACAGGGCACCAACCAAAACCACCACCGGCAGGAGGATGAGAAGAAGCTTGGTGCCCCAAGGCAGTTCCAGCAACCAGCGCAGGACCAGCTTCACCTCGATTTCCTCTTTCAGTGCCTTGCTCCATTCCGCGTCGTTCGCCGCCCGCGTCACTGGATACTGATTCCAGCGAATAGCCTCCCCGGGATCCGCCTTCGTGGAGTAGGCATCGAACACGGTGGAAACATGCCTGGGAAAGACTGCGGACGTCGTGGTCGACTCGAGGGTGTGAATGGCCCGCAGGAGTCCTTGCTGGTCGAACAGAACCAACTGGCGTGTCGGGATCGGCACCGGACCGGGGGGCTGTGGAGGGCGGTAGGTGAGCTCGAACGCGATGGCCGCCGATCCGTCGATGTTGGTGGTGAATCGCGTGCATCCCGTAATGGCGCGATCGGACAGATAGAATGCGGCGGGGGATTCGTAGCGATTCGTCGTTTCACGCCGGAGGATCCGATACTTGAGCAACGTGTCGTCGTGATCCGGCGCCCGGAGCGTTGCCCGAAAAACCTCCCCGGAGTCCTCCGAAACGATGCGCCGCCGCTCGAACCGAAAGCCATTCGTGGTCCGGCTCCATTCGCAGTGGTGGCTCGCAGCGCCGGTACTGTTGGTGGCGCGCTCCTCAAAGCTGAGGAGTCGATTGGTCCCGAAGCGGGTGCGCAGGGCCAAATACTCGGACAAGGAGGAGTCCTGGGCGACGGCGGATCCCAATTGGGTCAGAAGTAGGATTGCCCCCACGCGACTGAAACAACGTCGTGGGCTGGAAAGATACCGCATGAGCTTGGGGAGGAGGTGGCGGCTTTATGACAGTGATCCGCCGCCGCTCAATCCTGTTTTTTCAAAACAAAACCCCCGGCCGATTCGGCCGAGGGTTTTCGCTGAAACATCGATGGGCGTTGAGGCGCCACCGCGTCAGGTCACTTCATCCGATCGAAGTTCTTCTGGAGGATTTGCCAGTCGGCGAGGCCGGTGACCTTCGCGCGGTGGTCGGCGATGATCTTCGCTTCGTTGGCGTTCTTCGTCGGGCGGGTGGCCTTGTAGAAAATGCCGAACTGACCGGGCCATGCGGTGTCCGCCAGCTTGTAGGCCGCGTACTCGTCGGTGACGTCGTGTTCCTTCGAGACCTCGTTGAACACGCCACCCTTGCGGGGAATGGCGGCGTCGAATGCGCCCGGGAAGAACTCCACGCACTCGCTGAGGCACTGGATGAAGCTGAAGCCGTCGTGGTCCATCGCGGCTTCCATCATGGCCAGCACGTGATTCGGGTTCATGGCCGAGGTTCGGGCCACGAAGGTCGCGCCGGCAGCGACTGCCTGCTTGACCGGGTTGATCGGACGATCGCCGGAGCCCCAGGCGTCGGTCTTGGACTTGTATCCGAGCGGCGAGGTGGGCGAGGTCTGGTTCTTGGTCAGGCCGTACACCTGATTGTCCATCACCACGTAGGTCAGCTTGATGTTCTTGCGCGAGGTGTGGGTGAAGTGATTGCCGCCGATCGAGAAGGCGTCGCCGTCACCCCCGAACACGAAGACGTGCAGGTCGGGACGCGAGAGGCTCACGCCGGAGGCGAAGGGCAGCGCGCGACCGTGGATGAAGTGGGCGCCGTGGCCCTGGACGAAGTACGGGAAGCGGCTGGAGCAGCCGATGCCCGCCACCGTGGTGATCTTCTCATGCCACAGCTTGCGGCGTTCGATGAGACGGAAGTAGAGGGCCAGCACCGAGAAGTCACCGCAGCCGGGGCACCAGGTGGGGTGGTCGGCGGAGATTTCCTTTTTGGTGAGCGGCTTGCGGTCGGCGTCGGCAATGGGGACGACGGGCGTCAACGGGATGTTACCCGTGCGCTGCAGGGTGGCGAAGGGAAAGGCGATCGAGCTCATGTCAGATCAGATCAAACTCAGTGAAAGGCGGTAGGGCTAAGTGCGCTGCACTTCAGGTGTTGGGGGTCTGGGCGGCGGCGCGGACGAGGTCGAGGATCTCCTTCACCTTCCAGGTAAGGCCGTCGACCTTGGTGATGCCCTGGATGCGGGGGTCCGCATAGCGCGCGCGCAGGACTGCGGCGAGCTGGCCGTAGCCGTAAAGACCCTCGTCGTTGAGCTCCACCACGAAGATGCGGCGGAAACCCTTGAAGATGTTCTCAAGGCCGTTGGGCAACGGATTGATGTACTTGAGGTGCAGCGAGGAGATGGAATCGCCAACGGCGCGGGCCTTGTCGACCGCTTCGTTTAGCGGGCCCTGGGTGCTGCCCCAGCCCACCAGCAGGATCTGGCCCTCAGCGGAGCCGTAGGGCTTCGGCACCGGAAGCTCGGCCGCCAGGGTGCGCAGCTTGTTGCGGCGCTTGGCGGTCATGTTGAGATGCAGCTTCGGCGAGCCGGTCGGGTGGCCCAACTCGTCGTGCTCCAAGCCGGTGACCACCGGGTACTTGCCGCTGGCCACGCGAGTACCGGGGGCCAAGTGACGGGTGACGCCGCCGGGCGCGGAGAGATCGTAAGGCTTGTGCTCCGCAACCGGAGTGAGGTCCGGGGTGAGGTCCTGGCAGACCTGCTCAAGCTTCGGCTCGGGAAAGGCTTCGATGCGGGTGGCGATGCCCTGGTCGCTGAGCAAGATCACCGGGGTGGAGTACTTGCGGGCGATGTTCACCGCTTCGATCGCGGTGTAGAAGCAGTCTTCCACGCTGCTCGGGGCGATCACCACGCGGGGGCTGTCGCCGTGACCGCCAAAGGTGGCGATGTTGAGATCGGACTGCTCGATGTTGGTCGGCATGCCGGTCGAGGGACCACCGCGCTGCACATCAATGACCACCAGCGGCATTTCCGCCATGGAGGCCCAGCCGATGGCCTCGGTCTTGAGCGCGATGCCCGGGCCGGACGAACCGGTCACTGAGACGCGTCCACCCCAGCTGCCACCGATGGCCATAGACACGGAGGCAATTTCGTCTTCGCACTGAACGAAGGTGCCGCCGTACTTGGGCAACTCCTTGCGAAGCAGTTCCATGATATCGGACCAAGGGGTGATCGGGTAGCCGGCGCCGAAGCGGACACCCGCAGCCAGCAGGCCGTAGGCGATCGCCTCATTACCGTTCATCACGACCTGGGCGCCGACCTTGGTTTGGCCGGCGTAGAACTGGTAGCTCTTGAGCAGGTTTTCCAGCGAGTGATTGTAGCCGGCGTCGAAGCAGGCGTTGGCGTTGTTGAGGACCGAGGCGTCTTTGCCGCCGAAGCGCTCGGTGATGAGCTTCTTTAGCTTGGCAACGTCGAGGTCATAGATCTTCGCCAACAGGCCGAGCACATAGATGTTCTTGCCCTTGTCGCGGCCGGTGCCGCCGATGGCCTCCACGGTCAGGCTGGAGATGGCCACGCCGACGTGGCGGTAGCTCTCCTCCCACTCGGGCTTCGGAGTCACGTGGTCGGAATCGTACAGAACGATGCCGCCGAGCTTCAGCGACTTGATGTGGTCCTCGTAGCTGTGCTGGTAGAAGGCCAGCAGCATGTCCGCCTCGTCGCCGGCGGTGAGCACTTCGCCCGAGCCGATGCGGACCTGAAAGATGGAGGGGCCGCCCGAGATGGTGGACGGAATGGTCATGAAGGTCATGACCTCCTGCTCGCTCCGGCCGGCCAACCGGGCGAGAAACCCGCCGATGGCCTGGATGCCGTCCTGCGAGTTGCCGGCGATACGGATGATCGCCTCGTTGATCTTGGTGACTCTGGATTGGCCGCCGGGCTGGGCCGGGGCCTCTGCTGCTGCGCTCATTTAAATTGCCTTTGCTGCGTAATGGTACCGCCTGCCCACGGATCATCTCCGGCTGGTTCAAGCGGCGGTTCGTTCAATTAGCAGCTTAATGGGGTGCTCCGGGGCGTCAAGCAGCCGGGCTAATCAAAGTAGCTTAAGTCATGCCCGACTTGCATAAGTTGAGGTGGAGTCCGTGTGCTGAGGTGATGCCTGTTTCGCCGCGCCCCGGCGTCTCTTTCTTGCTCCTGCTCATGCTCTTGCTCCCGCTCACCGGTCTTTCTCCTGACGGCTTCCGAGGAACTCACGCGCCGGCGTGACGCCGCGTCCCGGCCGGGTTAGGCTTGTGAATATGTCTTGGTGGAAACTCTCCCTTGGTGCTGTTGCGCTCGTCCTACTCGCCGGCTGCGAG
>JANXMD010000832.1 GCA_025354845.1 Verrucomicrobiota bacterium
CCGAACTCGGTGCACCACACCACGAGCGTGTCCTCCAACAATCCCCGCTGCTTGAGATCCATGAGCAGCGCCGCGGTCGGCTTGTCGAGGACCGGACCGTGCAAGCTGTATTGGTTGAGCAGGTCTTTGTGACCATCCCAGTTGCTGACGCCTTCACCGCCGGTCTGATACGCACCGTTGAACACTTGAACAAAGCGAACACCTTTCTCGATCAGGCGTCGCGCGAGGATGCAATTCCGCGCAAACGCAGCGCGCGTTTCCAGGATTTTGGAACCCCCTTCATCGGCGCCGTAGAGCTTCAGAATGTGGTCCGGTTCGTTGGACAGGTTGGCCACTTCGGGAATGGTCAGCTGCATCCGCGCCGCCAGCTCGTAACTAGCAATGCGCGCAGCGAGCTCGGTATCGCCGGGAAAGCGCCCTGCGTGATGCTCATTCAGGCGCTGGAGAAACCCGCGAGTCGACGAGTCCCGATCGGCACCAACGGCACCCGGTCGGGCCAGATTGCGAATCGGATGCGTGGCATTGAATTCCGTCCCCTGGAATGCGGCAGGAAGAAACCCCGGCGCCCAATTGTTCACGCTGTTCTGCGGCTTGCCACGGGGATCCGGAATCGCCACGTACGCCGGCAACGACTGATCGGCACTCCCGAGTGCATAAGTCACCCAGGCACCAAGGCTTGGAAAACCGTCCAACGTGTTGCCGGTGGACATGTAGTTCTCGCCGGGTCCGTGGGTGTTCGTCTTTCCCTGCATCGAATGGATGAAGCACATTTCATCCGCCAGCGCGCCCAGATGCGGCACGAGTTCCGAGATCATCTTGCCCGACTTGCCCCGCGGTTTGAACTCCCATGGGCTCTTGGTCAACGCGCCTTGTTCTCCCTGGAAGGTGATAAGCTTCTCCGGCCCCGGCATCGGCATGCCGTGTCGCCGGATCAGCTCGGGCTTGTAGTCGAACGTGTCCAACTGACTGCAGGCCCCGCTGCAGAAGATCATCAGCACGTTCTTCGCCTTGGCCTCGAAGTGGGACCGGCGGGGCGCGTAGGGCCGTCCCGGCTCCAGCACCGGACGCAGCGGTTCCTTGCCAGAAACCGTGGCGCCCAGGAGGCCCTGCTCGGCGAGCAGGTGCGTCAGCGCGATGGAGCCGAGACCCATGCCGGAATCAGCGAGAAAACGTCGCCGGTTGAGTAGCGGACTTCCGAAGGCGGGAGTGGGTTCGCGCATGGGACTTTCGTGGATAACATCACGGAACGAAAACGAGTTCGCTGGAATTCAGGATCGCGCGACACAGGGCGGGCACTCCCTGGGACGCGACAAAAGCAATCGCGTCGCCACGTTCCCGGCGATCCGGTTCGCGGTTGTAGCTAAGAATCCAGGCCCGCCGTACCTGACCTTCAGCGGACTTGCCTCCCTCGCGACGCAGCCGGGCCGCAAACACTTCCGACTGATCGAGCATGAACTGGCTGTTGAACAAGTTGAGCGCCTGAAGCGGCGTGGTGGAGGCGCTTCGTTTGGGAGCCACGAGGCTGCCGTCCGGACAATCAAACGCCCCAAAGATGCCATCCTGCTCCATGCGCACCTTGAACGCGTAGACCATTCGACGCGACTCCGCCGGGCCAAAGCGGTCCTTGGGCTGGTAGTGGTACACATTTTCGCGATCGACCTCGTGCAGGTAGAACGACGGTCCCCCGGTGGTGAGATCCAGATTGCCGCTCACCGCCAGAATGGTGTCGCGAATGGCCTCCGCCTCCACCCGACGCGGCGGGAATCGCCACAACAGCCGCGCCCCGGCGTCCGCCGCGAGCCCATCCGCGCGGGGCGCACTCGACTGCCGCCACGTGCGGGACGTGAGAATCAGCCGTTGGAGATGCTTGAGGCTCCATCCATGCGACACGAGGTCCGCCGCGAGCCAGTCCAGCAGCTCGGAATGACTCGGGCGTGCCCCATTCTTTCCAAAATCATTCGGCGTGCTCACCAATCCCGCACCAAATTGGTGCTGCCAAATGCGGTTCACGATGACCCGTGACGTCAGCGGATGCGCCGGGTCCGTGATCCACCGCGCCAGCGCCAGTCGCCGGTCCGCTTCAGGCGCGTTCGTGGCAAGCGTCATCGGATTGAAGAGCGCCAGCATTCCCGGCTCCACCAACTCCCGCCGCTGCATCGGATCACCGCGATGCAGCCGGAAAGCGGTAGTCGGGTTCACGAACGTGCCCGCATACACCATCTCCGAGTTCGCTGCCGCCTTACGCTCACTCCGTATCAAGTCCAACCGTGCCAACCACGCGCGTCCTTCGGCTGCGCGACTCTCCAGGACTCCGTCGAATCGATACGTCGGAGCCACGGCAACCTGAGGCCCACCAGCAAACGGTTCCCGTTCCGTGGAATCTGCGACGCGACGCCATTGGCCCGGCTCGTTCGCCACCTCGATTCGATAGTCGGTTGGCAGGCGGTCCCGAAAGACGCCCTGTTGATCTCGTCCCCAAACGATCCGAGTCACGCGCTCCGGTTTGGCCAACTCGATCTGCGCCCACCCCTTGCCGGATTCGTTGGAAATCCAGGAATGCTCGTTTCCCACCTGACCGTCATTGAGATGTTCAACTCGATGCATGGGGAATCCAGCAATCGTTCCCGACGCCGACGCGCGGGCGCCCCGGCTCGCCAATCCGATGTTCTTATCACCCGACCACACCTCCAGTTCATCGAGACAAGGCTCCGCACCGGTAGTCGCCAGGACGGTGAACCGCACCCATCGAGCCACGACCGGCTTGAATTCATCGATGTTACGACCAAAGGTCACCGAAGGCGGTTTTCGAAGCGCTGTCACCGGAGCCTGACGTTCCAGAAACGGAACGAGATTCGTCTCAAGCACGGCGATCTCGCGATCGAGCCGACGCAACGTCGCCATCTGGCCCTCGGCCCGGGGCAACGCCCGCTCCCCATGGCGCACCCCCGCGAACAGCGCCGTCATTGCATAATATTCGCGATGGGAAATGGGATCGAACTTGTGCGAGTGACAACGCGCACATCCCAGGGTTAATCCCAGAAACGCGGTACCGGTCGTGGACACCATGTCATCGAGCTCGTCGGCCCGCTGCTGCAGCGTCAGCGTGGGATCCGGACTGCCGACGATGTCCACCGGGCCGCCCACCAGGAATCCCGTCGCGACATCCGCGCCCAGCGAATCTCCGGCGATCTGCTCGCGCACGAACTGGTCGAAGGGCTTATCCTGATTGAACGCCGCAATCACGTAATCTCGAAACCGCCAGGCGCTGAGCCGTTCGCGATTGGTTTCAAACCCATTGCTCTCGGCAAACCGGACGACATCGAGCCAATGGCGTCCCCAGCGCTCTCCATAACGTGCATCGGCAAGCACCCGATCCACCAACCGCTCGAACGCCTCCGGCTTGCTATCTGCGAGGTAGGTGGCCACCTCTTCCGGCGATGGCGGCAGCCCCAGCATTACGAAGTACACTCGACGAATGAGCGTCACGCGGTCCGCCTCGGGAGACGGCGTGAGGTGCTTCTCGGTCAGGGACGCTGCAACAAAGGCATCCACCGGATTCACCGCCGAATCGCCCCGATTCAGCGCCGTTACGGGCACCTTGGGCCGACGAACAGGATTGAATGCCCAATGCGATCGGATCGGATCGGCCTCAGCCGCGGACTCCACCGGAACCGTGGCTCCCTGCTCGATCCAGGCGCGGAGAAGCGCGATCTCCGCGGTGCTCAACGGTTCCCCCTTGGCAGGCATGCGCAAATCCGGAATGACCCCCTCCACGACTTGGATCAGGGGACTGTGGGCACTGTCACCGGGCTTCACCGCCGGAGCATGCGCCTCACCCCCGCGCAGCACTGCCGCCGCCGAGTCCACACGAAATCCGCCCTTTTGCTTTTCGGCGCCATGGCACGAGGCACACCGCCGCTCCAGGAGCGGACGAACATCGCGAGAATACTCCACCGTCGCCGGCGTTTCCGCTCGAACGGCCGTGGATGCGATCGGCAGTGCCGCTCCGAGACTCCAAACGGCACTCCAGCGGACCACCGCCATCCACACTCGACGGACGAAGGAATCGACGAACAGATATCTGCGGTGTGAACTCATGCGGAAGCTGGCGGTAGGTTCTCGCCGAAAGCGTAGGGATCCGAAACGGTTTGTCTCCCGTTTTTCACCGTTCAAGACGGCGCGGACACGGCGTTTGAAAACGGGTGTCCAGACAAAGCCGTTTGATTTTCCAGAACCGACTCCGCATTCTTCCCGAAGGACGCCAATGAAACCCCCGCAGTTTTTTCGAGCCGCGCTTTGCCTTGTGCTCCTGCTGTGTCTGCAGGTCAGAGGACAGAATTATCTAAGCTTGGAGCCCGAAATCCGCCCGGGCACCGAGCAAGACGGACGTCGCGCCGTAGACCTGAAGATCCGCGCGTTCAACGCCCTCGGCAGCCCGGCAACCAGCGGCCCGACCAACCTGACGCTTCGTGCCTACAGCTTTGCGTCCGGCGGCATGGTGATCTCTGAAGTTTCCAGCGACGGCGCGGAGATTGAATTTACCAACACGGGCGCCAGCGACGTGGATCTCTCGGGATGGATGTTGCGTGTGGGTACCGGAACCTATTTCCCTTCGAACTCCGAAGCACGCCGAATTACCGGCAACGGCAGGCTAAAACCAGGTGGACTCCTTGTCTGGAGCTCACGCACCAATGCGCCGGATCAGTTCCCAAATCTTCGGCGATCCCACCGGCTCTCCCCTGTCTATGTCAACCTGGTCGAACTGCGCGATCCGTCCGGGCAACTCGTGGACGAGGTTCGCTTTTACGACGCGCCCCCGACGGCCGGTCGCCTCTGGACTGGCCCCGCCGTGACTTCCCTTGGGGGATTTCCAAATTCAATTCAGCGCCGGGGGACCCGCAATCACTTTGCAGCGATCGATTGGATTGTTGCCACACCCAGCATCGGTCTGCTCAACCCCGATCTCTCACTGCCTTCGGGCGGCCCGGCATTGCCGGTGACACTCGATTCACAAGCCGCAACGCTGACCAATGGCACCTGGTCCGGCACCGTTCGTCTCGCCGCAAGCGGAGTCCGATCGGTGCGCTTCGAGGCATCCGTCCAAGACGGCCTTTTCTTCGCCTCGCAGCCAGTTCCACTGTCCCCACTGCCACCGCTTCAGTTGACCGTGGTATCCGGTTCGACCCGCGGATCCGAAGGCACGGCGGGAAATCTGGCGGAAGTTGAAATTCGGCTCCCGGCTCCCAATTCAAGCGGAGTGCCGATCACTCCGAGGCTTCAGTTCGACGTCCCTGGCGAATTTGAAGTGCCAATCGTGGGCGCCATCGCCCCCGGTGAACAGCGGACGGTGGTGCAACTTCGGAATCTGGACGACGAGGTCGCCGATGGAACGGCGGTGGTGACCCTAACCGCACTCGTTCCCGGATTTGAGCCGGCGACTTTGACACTGCTCAACGACGACGACGAATTCGCGACGGTCCACCTCAGCGTCCCGGATCAAGCCAACGAGGGAGAGGGGCTGCTTCCCTTGCGGGGGTTGGTTTCGCTGCCCACTCGAGCCAGTCACCCGACCCGGATTGACCTCGATTTCGACGGCCGCGTATCGGGGCCGGAGTTCGTCGTTATCCCCACCGGTGCGGCATCCGCGGAGTTTCCCGTTTTCATTGTCGATGACGGGTTTGAAAACATCGCTCCGCTCCACGATACGATCACCGCAACCACGTCCGAGTGGCTTCCGGTCACTTCCAAGATCAGCATCAAGGACGACGAATTTCTTTCCCCATCGCTCAGCCTGCCAAGCCGGGTATTGGAAGGCATCCCCACCAACGGGATTGTCGCGCTGCGTTTCCCCCGCGATCACGCCTCCACGCTGCGGATCCGATCCTCGGATTCCCGCCTGGGCATTCCAACGACCGTGGAATTCCCTGCCGGCGTGTCTTCGGTCTCGATTCCAATTCCTGCCTCAGATGATCACGCGTCCGTGGGCTCGAGGTATGTGAACGTTTGCGTCACGTTTGCGGCCTCGTTTTCCGGCGAGAATCAGTGGTGTCAGGGACTCGACTACGCCGAAAAGGATCCAGGGACCGTGACACTCCGCCCCACCGTCGATTCCCTCATCTGGAGTGGCACCCCAATTCCGTTCACGCTGGTCGCCGACGACGGTTACGGGGTGCGTCCATCAGTCAGTGGACCAGTGGAGATGCGGATTTCGTCGGGGATCGGCTCCGCGGTGGTTGATCCGGCATTTCAAACCATCACCTTGAACGACGGCTCGTATGCGGGCGCCCTCCAAATCAACGGATCCGGCCAACAATTGACGCTGGAGATGGTTTTTCGTGGTCGGACCAACACACTGGCGCTGCCGTCGGTACAATCCGGACGCCAGGCAACCAACCGATTTCAATTCCTCGCCGCCCGCCCCGGGCACGCGACATTGCTGGCACTTCGGGCGAGTCCTTCCGGGTCGTCGGAAACCGGCCACCTCAGCGAGGTGGATCCCGTCAGTGGATCGGTGGTGCGCGAATTCAACCTGCCCTTCTACTGCACTCAGATCGCAGTGGCTGACTCGGGAAGCGTCGCTTGGGCATCCGGCCCCGGTGACCGCTTAGTTCGCATTGATCTCGAGCATTGGACAAACAGCGTCTCCACACCCGTGCTGGGCACGAACAGTCCTTACGGTGTCTTCGGTCTTGCGGTCTCAAAGGGTGCCACCGACGAATTGGCCGTTGGACTCGCCTCTCCGTACGGCGGCGTTCCTCCCCTGGTTTTGGGAGTGCGTGACGGGAAGCCTCTCCTTCTGGACGCCCAGCCAAATACCGGCGCCTTTGTCATTCCGGGACGGACAGCTGGAGAGTTCTATTTGGCCTCCGCCAATCGACTCGCGCGTTTTCGACTCACTGAAACCAACGCCGTGACGACCCGGTCCCGAGAATTTTCGGTTTTTGGGAATGGAAACCCGATGCTCAGCCCGGTGCTTGTCGGCAAGTCCCTCGTCGGCCTCTCGGGCGCGGAAGTGGATGCCGAATCTCTCGAAGACTTGGCGGGGTTCGAATACGTGCCGAATGTGGGTCGTTATGCGTGCCTGCCCATTCCCGAAAGCAACCAAGTGCTCTACGCGACGCAGGCTCAATGGAACCTCTACGATAACGCCACTCGGACACCGTTGGCGTCTATACCGGATCCCTACCTTTTCAACTATTACAGCGTGGTGCGCTGGGGACCAGACGGAGTCGCCTGCCTGAATTCAGTCACCGGTGGCCAACTTCTGGTCTTCGATCACCTGCTTCGCGAGCTCGGCAACACGGATCTTGCGGTCCGTCTCGAGAGCCCGGGAACCTCAGCCCAGCTTGGGGATCCCGTCCGATTCGTGGCAACGGTTTCGAACCAGGGAACCAATTCGGCATTGGGCGCTGTCCTCAAGTTCGAGACCCAAACCATTCCGATCGGCACCCTTGAGCCCGGCGAAATACGCCTGATCCCGCTGACCAATGTCGTCCAAACCGCCGGCCTAACGACGGTCTCGGCAAGCGTGTCCGCCGGGCTTCGGGATTCACAGCCGCTTAACAACACCGCAACCGGCTCCGTAATGGTGCTGCCGACCTCCGATCCGCGGATCCATGCGCTCGATTTTCCCGTCCGCGATCTGAAATTGCATCCGGATGGGGAACGTCTCCTGGCGGTCGCCGGTTCAGACTCCGTTTCCGAAGGGGTTGCCGTGATCGATCCGGCCACCGCCAGTCGCGTGGAAACCCTGGGCGTCGGGACCGACCCGCGACGTGTGTCCAGCGTTCCGAACGGCGACTTCCTGCTGGTGCAATTGGGGAACAATCGAGTGGTCCGCTGGAATCTCAGTAGCGCC
>JANXMD010000836.1 GCA_025354845.1 Verrucomicrobiota bacterium
CCTCTGGCCCACGCTGCAGGAAGTGCGCGATGCCATGCAGTCCGCGCTGAAGCCCGAGGTTTTCCGCAGGTTGTACAAGGACTTCGCCAGCCAGAACCCGAAGTGGAACGAGATCCCCTCCTCGGTTGGCAACGTGTACGAGTGGGACACCAAGTCCACCTACATCCAGGAGCCGCCGTTCTTCACCCACTTCTCACTCCAAGCCGGTGCCATCGCGCCCATTCAGGGCGCGCGTGCCCTCGGCATTTTCGGCGATTCGGTCACCACCGACCACATCTCGCCTGCCGGCGCGATCAAGAAGTCCTCGCCGGCCGGCAAATTCCTGGTCGATAACGGTGTCGAGTTCGCCGACTTCAACCGCTACGGCAGCCGTCGCGGCAACGACCGCATCATGACCCGCGGCACCTTCGCCAACGTGCGCATCAAGAACCTGATGCTCGGCGGCGAAGAAGGCGGCAACACCTTCGGCCCCGATGGGCAGAAGACTTCCATCTACGACGCCGCCGTTGCCTACCAGGCCCAGAGCGTGCCGTTGGTGATCTTCGCCGGCCAGGAATACGGCACCGGCTCCTCGCGCGATTGGGCTGCCAAGGGGACGAATCTCCTCGGCGTGAAGGCCGTGGTGGCGCAGAGCTTCGAGCGCATCCATAGGTCCAATCTTGTTGGCATGGGCGTGCTCCCGCTGCAGTTCACCGAGGGCGTCACCGCGCAGACCCTTAAGCTGGACGGCACTGAGACCTACGACATCGTGGGACTGGATGGGTCGCTCAAGCCGCAGCAGGACTTGACCCTCAAGATCACCCGGAAAGACGGCGGCACCGAGAACGTGAACGTCCGTTGCCGCATCGATACCCCGATCGAGATCGACTACTACCAGCACGGCGGCATCCTGCCCTACGTGCTTCGCCAGCTCGTGGCGAAGGCTTGAGGGAGGGGCGCGCGGGCGCCGGTTGAAGGGTTGAAACGAGGAAGGGTTGAAGTGGAGGGCGTGGGCCCCGCTTCAACCCTTCTTTGTTTTCCGGGGTATGTAGTCTTGCGGTGTCTGCTCGCACTTCTGTGAAAGAGGTCGCGGCAGCGTCCTGGAGTGCGCGAGTCCTCTCGCGCTCTCGACTCACGCCCCGCGTGCGGGACCATACGCAGCCTCACCACGCATCCCGTTCCCACCGAGAGCGGCAGAGGACTGCCGCACTCCACGACCTGCGGACTGCTCACCCATCTCCCATCTCCGAACTTCGATCTCCGCGTTACTTCTTCGCCGCAGGGGCATTTGTGGAGGGCGTCACCGGCACCAACTCCCAACCGGTATTGATGTTCACTCCCGGCAGCGCGGTCTGGAGGCGGTCCACACCGTTGGTGGTCACCTGGGTCTGCCACACGTAGAGGTTCCGCAGATGCTTCATCCCGGCGAGTGCATCCAGCGCCTTGTCGGTGACCTTGGTGCCGTAAAGGTTCAGATAGGTCAGATTCTGCAGGCTCTTGAGCTCGGCCACGCCGGCGTCGGTGATCCCCGTGAGCTCAAGCCCCAACACTTCGAGATGCGGCAACGCCTTGAGCGTGGCGATCGCCTTGTCCGTGACCTTGGTGGTGCCGAGCCGAACCTCGATCAGGCTCGGAATGTCCTTCAATGCGGCGATGGAGGCGTCGGTCACGTTGGTGCCGAGCAGGCGCAGGTTGACCTCATGCCACGGCGTGTTGAGGGCCACTGGACGCACGTCGATGCCCGACTTGGCGAGCGCCTCGATGGCGGCGGTTTCTCCGGCCGGGGCCTTGAAATCCTTTGGCAGTTCGGGGGCCGGCACCGGCGGCTTCACCTTGCCGGAGGGCTTCCAGCCGTCGTCCACCGGTTGGGCCACCGGCGCGGCGGCGGCGGTCGGCGCGGGCGCCGGGACCGTCACTCCGTCCGGCCACTTGGCGCCTTCGTTCACCCAGTTTTTGAGAATCTCGATTTGGGGCGCGGTCAGGGGATCGCCCTTCGGCGGCATGCGATCGTCATTGTCCTTGGGCAGGATCAAACGCTTGTAAACCTCGCTGTCGGCGGCGGCACCGGCCTTCACGATTTCGCCATCCTTGCCGCCCTTGAAGAAGTCCGCCTTGCTGTCGAGACGCAGCTTGCCCTTCTGCTTCTCCGCCCCGTGACACTCCACGCAGCGCTGTTGCAGGATGGGGAGGACCTCTTTCTGAAAATCCACGGCCGCCGAGGCGGAGAGGACGGAGACGAGCGAGAACGCGGCAACCTGGGTGGCGCGGGACCGGAGGACAGAGGGCTTCATCTTCATGGCGGGCAAATCAGACGCCGGGGCCCCAAATGTCTTCACCGATTGCTGCGGGGAGGTGCTTTTTTGGGGACGGCGGGCTCTTTATACGGGAAGTCGCGGCCCGGATTCAAATGCGATGTCCGCCTGCTTTTGCAAGATAGGACGTGACGGACCCCCGGGGGTTGCCTTAACAAAATCGCTTTCCGGCCTCGGCCGGCGTCGCCGTGTCATGAAAAACCTGCTGAGTCTCGAAGCCCTGTCCGCCTCCGACATGCGTTCCATCCTGGACCGCGTGACCCGGTTCAAATCCGCGCGCACCTCACACGCCCGCCCGCTCAGCGGGCAAACATGGGCCCTGATCTTCAGCAAGTCGTCCACCCGTACCCGGGTCAGCTTCGAGGTGGGTCTTCGCGAACTCGGGGCCGAGGTGCTCTTCCTCAACGCGAACGACATTCAGCTGGGACGCGGCGAGCCCATTCGCGACACCGCCCGGGTGCTCGGACGCATGATCCACGGCGCGGTCATCCGCACCTTCGCGCAACAGGACGTCGAGGAATTCGCGCGCTTCAGCGGCATCCCCACCGTCAACGCCCTGACCGACGACGAGCATCCCTGCCAGATCCTCACCGACATCTTTACCTACGAGGAAAAGACCGGAAAGAAGATCGAAGGCAAGGTGGTCACGTTCGTGGGTGACGCCGCCTGCAATGTTCCTGCCAGCTGGATCTTCGCCGCGGCCAAGCTCGGGTTTGAACTCCGCTTGGCCGCACCGCGCGCCTACTGGCCGTCGCCCGACATCCTCCGTCGAGCCGG
>JANXMD010000086.1 GCA_025354845.1 Verrucomicrobiota bacterium
TGGGGCGGCCGGAATTCCAGGCGCACCCAGTCACGCGAGACCAACGCAATCCGGATCGCCTGATTCGGACATCCTTGCACACAGGCCGGAGCCTCGCCCTCGGCAAGGCGCCCGTGACAGAGATCGCACTTCCGCACGATGCCCCGCTTCGCCGAGTACTTGGGAACCTCGTAGGGACAGGTCATCACGCAATAGCTGCACCCGATGCACTGGTAGTCGAGATGCCGCACAATGCCCGTGACCGGCTCTTTGTCGTAGGCCAGTACCGGACACCCGAGCAGGCAGGCGGGCTCAAGGCAGTGATGGCACGCCGTGGTCACCGTGCGTTGCACCGGGAGAACGGTGGAGCCAGGGCCGGAACCGGCAGGTCGCGGAATGCGCGTCTCGCCAACCAGAAGGCCGACCTCACGCCAACTCTCCCCGTCGTCGAGTCCGTTCAGCGAATGGCAGGCCGTGACGCATCCCTTGCATCCGGAGCAGCGGTCGAGATCCACCTCAAAGCCGTACTGCTCACCTGGCCGCGGTGCGGTGAGCGGGATCAGGTTGCGATAGGCGGATTCCAGTCCGGGTGTGGTCGCGTCGTGATGCGCAGAAAACGACTCCACGGCCGACAAGGTCTGCTGCTCGCGGATCAGCTCATCAATCAGCGTCGCGACGGGCTCCCCGGCGGCGGGCGGGGAGAGGGGTCGCGTCATTGGAAGGCGGATTCGTACCTGAGTCGGACTCAGTCTTCCACGGCGAACAACTCCTGAAGCCGGCCGATTTCATGACGGAGCGTGAAGGCTTGAAACGACTCTCCCGAATTCCGGTGGCGCAGGTACCCCTTGAGAATCCGCTCCACGGTTCCGTTGAGCTCCTGCACCGGCACGCCTTGGAAGAGTTGACGTCCGATGGACTGGCGGGACCCGAACCCGCCGCCGACAAAGATGTGATAGCCTTCGCGGGACTCGCCTCCGACCTTGACCGTCGCCCCAAGCAGGCCGAGGTCGCCCATGTAGTGCTGCGCACAGGAATTCGGGCAGCCGGTGAGATGCAGGTTGATCGGCTGATCGAGCGTGATTCGCGAGTCGAGGTGCTTCATCAGGGCCAGCGCGTGCCCCTTGGTGTCGGCGCTGGCAAATTTGCAGTGGCGATTCCCGGTGCAGGCGATGACCCCGCTGCGCAGATGCGACGGACGCCAGTCGAGACCAATGCGGGAGAGCGCCTTTTTCACGGTCTCCACGAAGGCATCCCCGATTCCCGGTAGGACCAGATTTTGCCAGACCGTGAGCCGGACCTCGCCGTTTCCATAAAGCTCCGCGAGTTCGGCAAGGCGGCGCAACTGACGCGAGGTGATCTGCCCCACCGGCACCGCCACGCCAATCCAGTTCAACCCGGCCTGCTTCTGCGGGAACACGCCGACTTGCGGATGCGCCGTCGGAGGCGGCTCGGCCGGGGCGGCTTCAACGGGGGCACGGAGGAGCTTGTAGCCGAGCAGTGTCTCGGTCTCGGCGAGATATCGATCCAGGGTCCAGGTTTCCAGCAAATGCTTCAGGCGCGCCTTCTTGCGATCGGTTCGATTGCCATTCGCCACATAGACCCGGAGGAGTGCTCCGGCGACCACGAGCAGTTCGGAAGGGCGCACCAGCACGCCGAGATCGCGGGCAAAGGCCTTGTGTCCGGTCGCCCCGCCGAGCGCGACGCGGAAGTATACACCTGCTTCGACGGTGGAACCGGCCTGCGCTTCGAGCTTCACAGCGCGAAACCCGATGTCGTTGGTGTCCTCGACCGTTGGAATGGGTCCGCCGCCGTGAATGGCGATGTTGAACTTGCGCGGGAGGTCGTAGAATTCGCGATGATTGAGAATCAGCTGCGCAAGCCCATGCGTGAGCGGGAGCGCGTCGATCAGCTCGGCCGGATCCAGTCCGGCGGTCGGATCGCAGGTGAGATTCCGGACATTGTCCGCCCCAGCACCCCGCGTGTGGAGGCCGGTGCCCTGCACGCGACGCAGAAACTCGATGGTGTCACGCGGTTGGATGAGCCGCATTTGCAGGTTCGCCCGGGTGGTGATCTGCACGTATCCCGTGGTCAACTGCTCGGCGATCGCCGCCAGTTCGCGCAACTGGAAGCTGAACAGTTGTCCGCCGGGAATCCGAAGCCGAGCCATGTAGCCGTCCTGCTTTGGTGCCAGATAGAAGAGGCCATTCCACTTGAAGCGAAAGGCGTTCTCGCGGTCAGGCCCCTGGCCCGCCGCCGCGTGTTGGAGCAACAGCGGATAGGCGTCGAGCGGATGCAGCTCGCGCTTGATGCGCTCCTCGGGGATGAGGTCCTCCAGCGGCACACCCTTGGGCGTCGCCGCCGCGGACGGCAGCGGCGCCGTCTCGGCAAACGAGAACCCACGGTTGCGCAACCCAGCGAACAGGCCCTCCAGGTAGGCGCCCTGCTCGGCATTCAGTTTCTCTCCAGCGATCTCGGTCCAAGTCATGGCGTTGAGCAGTTCAGTAAACGTCGCGCTGGTAGCGTTTGGCCGACTTCATCGCGGCTACGTATTCCGAGGACTGTACGGCCGTACGACCGCCGGCGGTCTCAATGACTCGATGCAGCGCCGCATCGACATCCTTCGCCATGCGCTTGGCGTCACCGCATACATACACGTGCGCCCCACGCTCCAGCCACTGCCACAACTCGGTGGCGTGCTCAAGCATGCGGTGCTGCACGTACACCTTCTCGGCCTGGTCCCGACTGAAGGCCAGGTCGAGCCGAGTGAGGAATCCATCCTGATGCATCGAGCCCATTTCCTCTTCGTAGAGAAAATCCACCGACTTGCGTTGATCGCCAAAGAAGAGCCAGTTCGATCCCCCGGCCCCCGTGGCTCGACGCTCCTCAAGAAAGGCGCGGAACGGTGCGATGCCCGTGCCCGGTCCGATGAGAATAATGGGAACCGCTCCATCGGCTGGCAGTCGAAACCCGTGCGAGGTCTGGACAAAGACCGGCACCGGGGTCTCGCCGAGCGTCACGCGATCGGCAAGAAATCCGGAGCAAACCCCGGAGCGACGGCGGCCATGAGCGTCATAGCGCACCACCGCAACCGTGAGGTGAACCTCTCCTGGATGGGCCTTGGGCGACGAGGAGATCGAGTACAAGCGGGGCTGCAGCTTGCGCAGCATTCCGGTCAACTCCCCGGGCGCGAACGCGGCCTTCGGACAGGCCTCCAGCACGTTCAGCACATCGCGACCATGCTTCCACGACTCCAGTTCCGCCTTGCGCTCGGGTGCGAGCAGCGCGGCCAGCTGGGAATTGCCGCCGCGTTGTGCCGCCTCCTGGATCAGGGAATCGGAAGCCGAAGTCACCACCACCTGCTTCAACAACACGTCGCGGAACGACGCGGTACCGCCGGATGCCAAAGTCACGATTTCCTCGCCCGAGGCCCCCAGACGGGAGGCCAGCGCGGCGACCAACCCGGGATCATTTTCCGGGATCACACCGAGGGCGTCGCCCGCCTCGTAGGTCAGTCCGCTGCCGGCGAGCGAGATCTCGAAGTGGCGGGTGTCTTTGTCCGATCCGTCGCGGTTCAGCCGGCGATTGACCTTCAACCTCGCACTAAACGGACGCGCCCGGGAATAGACGACCGCTTCAGGCACCGTGGGCGTGGAAGCCGGTTCAGGATTTGAAGTCGCGGCGGCATTCGCAGGCGACGTCTCGGGAGTTAAGACGAGCCAGAGTGCATCGATCCAGGCCTTGGCGGCCGCCTGGAAATCGACATCACATTCCCCTCGGGCGACCACTCGAACCGCTCCCAATTGCTCCAGGCGGAGATCAAACTTCTTCGAGGCCCCGCAGAAGTCCGCGTAGTTCCGATCGCCGAGACCCAAGACGGCATAGCGGAGTGACTCCAGGCGCGGCGTGGTGTCGGCGCTGAGGGCGGTCCAGAATCCCGTGGCGTTATCCGGGGGGTCGCCGTCGCCCCAGGTGCTGGTGACGATCACGCAGTGTGCCGTCGATGCGAGCGTCGCGGGCGACACCTCGTTGAGCTCCTTGACCGTCGATTGGAACCCGCGCTTGTCCGCCTCACGAGCGAGCGACTTGGCCAGGGATCCGGCGGAGCCGGTCTGCGACCCGAACGCCACCAGCAGCGGCGTCCGTGGAGCCGCCGGCGCGGCGGCGGCTCCCGATGTGGCAGCGCCCGGGGCGTCATACAGCAACCCGGCCAGGTACCCGTCGAGCCACGCGCGCTGTTGCGCCGTGAACGGGGCGTTCTCGGGAAGGCGCGGAGCAACAGGCATGGGGCGGGCGGACACGGCGAACGGCGGATGAGGACGCTTTAGAAGCTGAGCTGGGTTTGAAGGTACACGTAATCCGCGTCCTGCGACTTGATGCTCGAGAGCGAGTCCTTCACATAGCTGCCCCGGAAGAAGTGGCAGTAGGCGGCCTCGATGCTGATGTACGGCGACAGCGCCCAGGTGGCGACAAGGTCGGTCTCGGCCCCGAGCGCGCTGCCGTAACCAGGATTGATGCCATAACCAGTGCCCGGGGTCGCGGCAATGCCGCCGCGGCGTGCGCCGGTGACCGTGTAGAAGTTGTCGTGCGTGTCCGCCAGCCACATCAGATGTGCCTCGGCCAGCAGGGTCAGGCGGGAGTAGGGCTTGATGCTGCTGAAGAAGCGCAGGTCGTGAAGATTCTGCAACGAGGCAAAGTCGGCGAACCCGTAGAACTTGTGGTTGGTGGGAAACAGATTCTCAAAGGTCTGGTGCTTGCCATCGGTGGGATTGGAGTCACCCGAACCGAAGCAATACTCTAGGCCGACCTTGGGTGTGAACGCCGCCTCCTGCCATGTGTAGCTGGCGTTGGCGACCGCCATGTAGGCCTCCTGCTTCAAACTGCGAGCCGATACCGTGGGGATCGCCGGATCGTTGTAGTGACCGAACTGGTAAGCGCCATCGACGAAGAAATTGATGTTCCCCCAATCGTTCGTGGCCGACAGCAGTCGCGCGCCAACCGTGTAGATGTCACGGGCGGACCCGACGGTGAAGGGGCTTCGCGGCCCAGGAGAGGTGGCCTGCGGGCTCGCGTTGCGCGCGAGGAAATAGACGTCGGTGACCAGAGTGGGGAGCTTCTTGCTGGTGAGGTACGCCCCGGAAAAATAGTCGTAGTCGTTCGACGTGTTGAAGTTGTTGTCGTCGGGGAGGACCAGGCGGGAGCTGAAGAAGTCGCCCGAGAACCAGGCGTTCTGCCAGCGCAGTTTGGCAGCGTCGAACACGCGGCCCACATTGTTCCAGGCAAAGGCGCCAACGAGACGTTCCTCGCCATAACTCAACTCCTGGCGACCCAGCTTCACCGAGAACGGGAACTCCTTGTGATTGCCAATGCCGATGTAGGCTTGCTGGAGATCGAGCGGCCCGTCGGACTCCGGTCCGGCTCCCGAACCCGGCAGCGCCCCGGTGCTCGGACGCTTGTCGCCCGTGCTGGAACTATTGCGCGCCTGGACGAACGCCTCAAACCACTGCGCGGTGTAGCCAACACGGATCAGCGTCTTTTGGAGCAAATACGAATTGTCGTTGAGAACACCCGGCTTCGCCGAGAAGTCGGTGCCCGAACCTGCGCCCGTGGCGCCGCCGTTTTCCTTGATCTCGTAGCGCGCCCGGTACTGCACGCCGAGGTTCCAAGCGGCCATGTACGGATCATCAGACCGCAGGTAGTCGTTGAAATAACCGGTGGTCGGACGCAGCGGCGTATCGAGGCCAAGATCGAGCGGCGGGGTGCCCGCAAACCCGGTTGCAGTGGCTCCGGAGGCGAGTGCGGCCGCTAGGGCAACGGCTGAGAGGTAGGGAGAGGAGGATCGGGAGGTCATGGGTGGGAGGACTGGTTGAAATTAGGTTCAGGCCGAAACAGAAACGGACTCGGCGGCGGCGACCGCAGGGGCAGGCACCGGACGGTGATGGGCGCGCACTTCAAGAAATTCGATAAGCGTGGCGCGGAGGCGGTGGTATTCAGGCAATTCCAGGATGGTCTTGCGATCGCGGGGTCGGGGAAGCGAGACCTGCAGGATTTCGCCGATGCCGGCTTCGGGGCCGTCGGTCATGCAAAC
>JANXMD010000003.1 GCA_025354845.1 Verrucomicrobiota bacterium
TCACCGCAATGGTCTGCGTCAACACCACGTTTACCTGGTACGCCGCCACTCCGAGAGTCGCTGGTCCCATTCTTCGGAGAACCACTCGAACGGTGGGATCGGTGAATGGATTGACCCAGAAGAAGCGGTATCCCTGCCGACGCAGTGACGGCCACTGCACCGCCGCCTGCAGGGCGCCGGCGATCAACAATCCGTACGCCAGTGCGTACACCTGGTTCCCCTTGAACGGGCCGAACCGCGGAGCCAGCCAGACCACCGACGCAATCATCACCAGATTGAGAATCGAGGCGCCGAGCGCCGGGAGGAAGAACTGTCCGCGCGCATTCAGGATTCCGATGTAGACCGCAGCGAGGCACGCCAGCCCGAGATACGGGAACATGACACGCAGGAGACGCAAAATGAGCTCATTCTTGTACTCCATCGGGACCCAGGTGACGAGCCCGGTGAACAACATCGTCGCCACGACAATCAGGGCAGTGCAGGCCAAGATCAGCGCCCAGATCACCGCATTCGAAGCGTGCCACATGGCGGCCTCTCCCTCGTTCCTCTCCTTCTCCTTGAAAACCGGAATGAACGCCGCCGTGAGGGCCCCTTCCCCGAGGAGACGACGAAAGAGGTTGGGGATGGTGAGGGCGTAATAGAACGAATCGGAAACCAACCCCACCCCCATAAACCCGGCATAGACCGACTCCCGGGCAAAGCCGAGGATACGGCTAATCAGGGTGGCCGCCCCGACGGCGCCCGAGGATTTCAACAACCGCGACATGAAACGCAAAACCTCCCGGTCTCGAGGGTTCAGGGCAAGGGGAACCTTTCAGTGGCGCATGGATGCCCGGGAATTGCCTGAAACCCGATTGGCACGCCCCTTTGACAAATCCCCGATCAGCCGCCAACGTTGGGTCCGGCTGCGACCCACAGCCCTGGGATTCAACCACCCGGTGCGACCGTCTCCGACCGCCGTCGACTGTTTTCCTTCTCTCCGATGAAGATTCCCGACCCCTCCTCGAATCGTCGCGAGCACGCCGGAGCCGGCGTGGCCATCTTGATCACCCTTGCCGCCGCTCTATGCGTGATGGCCGCGGTTCAGTGGGTCGATCAAACCCGGCTGCTTCGTCAGGTGGAGGGAGAAAGGAAGGAGAAGATCTCACTGCAGACGCAGATTCAGGAAAAGGACCAGGCGAATCGGCGATACTCGAGCGAGATCGCCCGCCTCGAGACCTTGCGCAAGGAGCTCGACGAAATCGTCAAGACCAACAAGACCGAGCTTTCCAAGGTGAAGGCAGAGTCAAAGAAATTTGAGTTTGAGCTGAAGGGCGCCACAAACCTCATCGGCATCTACAAGGAGCGGCTGGATAGCGCGAATAAGTCGATCACCCAGGCCAACGACTCCATCAAGGAACAAAACGGGGCCATCCGGAAGATCACCGCGCAGCGCGACGAATTTGTCGGCAAGTACACTGAACTCGCGGAGATGCACAACAAGGTCGTGACCGACTACAACAAACTGGTTGAGCAGGTGAAAGCAGAACAGGAGGCCGCCCGAAAGGCCGCCGAGAAGAAGTGATCGGGAACGCAAACCAAGCCGACACCCGGTGCGGGCTTGGTTCAATGCCTCCAGTCGGGAGGCGGCAGGTTTAAACCAGCTTCTTCAGTTGGGGATCCGCGGCAAGCTTGCGGACGAGTTCCTTGATTTTCTGTGACTCGGACTTTGCGGCCACCAGCGTTGCGTCATCGGTAAGCACCACGATGCTATCTTTCACTCCCACAAGCGTGATGGGAGTTCGATTCCGGGTTCGGGCATCGTACACCACGTTGCGCGCGGAATCCACGTGCACCACTTGCCCGACGATTGCATTGCCTTCGGAATCCTGTTTCACGTGACGCGCCAGCGCCGGCCAAGCGCCCAGGTCGTCCCAGTCAAAGTCGCCGTCGGCCACCACCACGTTGTGAGCGCGCTCCATCAGCGCATAGTCGACGCTGATCTTGCGGATCTCCGGATATTCCTTTGCCAGCACGCGATCAAGGACCTTGGGACCTTTTGCTGCCGCGGCGAACCAGCGGTGGCACGCGGCGTTCATCTCCGGCTGATGCTTCTCCAAAGCGTTGGCAATGGTGACGAAGGACCACACAAACATGCCCGCATTCCACCGGTAATTGCCGGCCGCAACGTATTCGATCGCGCGGGGGTGGTCCGGTTTTTCGACAAATTGTTCCACTCGATAGAAACCGGTCTTGTACGACTTCACTCCGGCGGGCGGCGGCAGCTGGGTCAGGTCATGGCGGATGTACCCGTAACCGGTCTCGGGGCCGGTCGCCTTGATGCCCAGCGTCACGATCACCTGCCCCCGCGAAGCGAGGTCGAGGGCATCGCCGAGGACCTGCTGGAAGCGGCGCTCGTTGGGAATGACATGATCCGCTGGCAACACCGCCATGGTGGCAGTCGTGGAACGCGCTCCGACGATCGCAGCTCCCAGGGTAACCGCCGCGCAGGTGTCACGTCCCACCGGCTCGGCGACAATATTGGCGGCCGGAAGTTCCGGAAGCTGGCGCCGCACGGCGGCCGCTTGAACCGAATTGGTGATGACCAGGATGTTCTCCGCGGGAACGAGCGGGCGGACGCGATCGACTGCCTGCTGCAGGAACGAACGCCCACCCAGCAGCGTGATCAACTGCTTTGGCGTAGCCTCGCGGCTCACCGGCCAGAAGCGCTCACCGCGTCCGCCTGCCATGATGATGATGTAGCGATCCGACTTGGGTCCCTTCCCCCCGTGGGCCGACTTCGAGGCCTGGCCCCGGGGCACCGGCTTCGCCGCGATCTTCGCGGTGGGTTTCGACTTCGCCTTGGGGACAACCGGAAGGCTCTTGCTCTTTCTCTTGCTCATGGCTTGGGATGAATGGCGTCACTCAGGGTCTGGACAAATGCGGCAACCTCGGGAACCAGGGCGGTAGAACGACCGAGGGCGGCAATGCGAGTCACCACCGCGCTGCCAACCACAATGGCCTCGGCATCGGCCGCAACCTGCCGGGCCTGATCGGCGTTCGAAATCCCGAAGCCCACCGCAACCGGCAACGTGCTGTGGGCGCGGATTCGGGCCACCGCCGATCCGATGCTCTTGCTTACCTCGGCCTGCATGCCGGTGACACCCTCGCGACTGACGTAGTAAATGAATCCACGGGCCCGCGGAGCGATGAGGGCTACGCGTTCATCGGGTGTCGTCGGCGCGATCAGGTAAATCGGACACAAACCGGCACTGGCCATGAGGCTCTCGTAGTTGGCCGATTCTTCCGGAGGCAGGTCTAGAACCAGCAGCCCGTCCACGCCTGCCTTCGCGGCCGACGCGACGAACACTTCGAGGCCGACCCGGTGAAGCAGGTTGAAATAGATGTAGAGGACGATGGGGATCGCCGAATCCCGTCGGATCGCGGCGATCGTCTCCAGGACGCGCGGGGGCGTGGTTCCCGATTCCAATCCGCGCTGAGCCGCGAG
>JANXMD010000005.1 GCA_025354845.1 Verrucomicrobiota bacterium
CCTGATCGGGGAACCCTTCAGCATCGACGCGGGCCCCGTCAAAGCCCTGGCATGCAAGATCAGTGAGTACCCGTGGCAGGAAGAGGCGGCCATTCTGAACCCGGACGGCTCAGTGGTGCTCTTGGACATCATGGCACTCCCTGATTTTCCCGTCGTTCCAAACACGCTCAAGAAAGGCGTGATCGCGATCGCCTACTCCGATCGTGATCTCCTCGCAGCGACGCAGGACGGCAGGATACTGCGCAACGGCGTCGTTAATCCCCGCGATCCCGTCATTTCAGGAGGGATCGTCGCCCTCGCTGGAGGTTATCTCGGCCATGCCCTCGCACTGACGTCCAAGGGTGCGGTGGTGGCGTGGGGCGATAACCAATTGGGACAGACCAACGTGCCTGTGGCGGCACGGACCGAGGTCGTCGCCATCGCCGCCGGCGCCTACCATTGCCTGGCCTTGAAAGCCGATGGGAGCGTTGTGGCGTGGGGCGATGATCGTTACGGCCAAATCGACGTCCCGGCGGCCGCGTTGAGTGGGGTCGTCGCCATTGCCGCCGGCGCCACACATTCTCTGGCCTTGAGGGCGGATGGCACCGTAATCAAGTGGCCGCAGTCTGCTCCGACGGACGAATCCACGGACGATTTTGAGACCAACCTGCGTGGTCTTCACGCCACCGCGATCGCGGCGGGAGACGACCAGGATCTGGCCATCGTCCGGCCGCAGGCGCCCGTGATCTCGGTTCCACCAAGTAATCAGGTGCTGAATCTAGGGGAGCCTCGAAGCCTACACGTCGGAGCCGCGGGCTACCCGCTCAGCTACCAATGGCGGCGTGATAGCGTGGATATTCCCGGAGCTAACCATGCCGATTTCCCCCTGAAGTTCGCGCGGACTGGGAGTTACACGGTGATGGTCAGCAACGAGGTCGGCAGCGTGACCAGCACGCCCCCCGCCATCGTCGTGGTGGCCCCGCCACGTCCCGGCACGGTGGTTGGTTGGGGCTGGAATGACCAGGGTCAGACCGACGTGCCAGCGACCGGGTTTTCCGGAATGGTGTCGATCGGCGCTGGCGATGAGTACTCGATCGGTGCCCGTTTGGATGGTTCCCTCGTTTATTGGGGATTCAGCCCGTCTGGCGGAGATTGGCCCCAACGCTACGCCGAACTGAAGGGGGTCACGGGGTTCGGTGCCGGCGCGCCTGGGCTCATGATCCTGGACGAATCCGGGCTGATCCTGAACGACACGATGATCTACAATTCACCGTTGTCGGCCTGGGCGGGCGCAATTGCCGCCGCCGCCGGCGATGCCCACGCTCTGGTCCTCAAGCACGACGGCTCGATCGTCATCTGGGGCGAGAACCCTATGGTGACCAATGTGCCCTCGACCCTGCAATCCGGTGTCGTGGGGATTGCTGCCGGAGGAGCGCATACCCTTGCTTTAAAGGCGGACGGCTCGGTGGTCGCCTGGGGGAGCAACAGTTCCGGCCAAACCAACGTCCCCTCCCTGGCACGCAACGACGTGACGGCCATCGCCGCCGGGGCACAGCACTCCCTGGCACTCCGCAAGGACGGCATGGTGGTGGCTTGGGGTGACAATCAGTTGGGTCAAGGAACCGTTCCCATGCTGGCCTCGAGCGGTGTGGTGGCAATCGCCGCCGGGCAGTACCACTCCGTTGCCCTGAAAGCGGACGGAACGATGGTGGCCTGGGGTGATAACAGCTTTGGCCAGTTGGATGTTCCCGAGGTGATCCAGGGGAAGGTGACCGCCATTGCGGCCGGTGGCAAACACACCCTGGCCATTCTCAATACCGCGACGCTCCAGTCGCGGCTCACCCCGGCCGGCCTGGTGCTGTCGTGGCCGACGAATTTGGCTGGGTTTCACCTGCAAACGTCTGCGAGCAGCCTCGAAGCGGCGGCGGCCTGGACAGAGGTTCCCGAAACTCTGGTGGTCGTGGGTAATCGCCAGACGGTCACGCGTCCCTTGGCCGGAGCACCGCAGTGGTATCGCCTCAGCCGCTGAAGCGCTGAAAAGGCGGCCGTTTTGTAGCAATACGGCATCCGCAATAAAGGAGCTTTGACGCCACTAGAATAAACTACACGTCCCATGATCCGTTGTTCATGCGCTTCGCGCATGAGTGAGTGCATGCGATTCGTCCTCACTCCTCGCCCCGCCAAAATGACTTATCGAGCCGGTTTCTGGGGCGGGCAGGTCTCGGCCTTCCGAACCATGCTGCTGCTCGGCATCGCCTTGGCCTTGGCGCACGCGGCGAAGGCACAGACGCCGCCGGTCATCACGGTGCCGCCCCACCCAACAAGTGTCGCCGCGGGTGCCGCCGCGACGCTGAGTGTGGTCGCCTCCGGCACGCCCCCCCTCTCCTACCAATGGCAACACAACGGGACGAACCTCCCGGACATTTTCATCTCCACCGTGGCAGGCAACGGCAGCCCGGCATTTTCCGGGGACGAAGGCCCGGCGGTGAAGGCGGGGCTGGGGCCCGTTGGCATTGCGGTGGACGCCCTGGGAAACCAGTTCATTTCGGACACCGGAAACCAACGCATCCGCAAAGTGGACACGAATGGCATCATCACCACGATTGCAGGGAACGGCGTCGCTGGATTCTCCGGGGACAACGGAGCCGCCACCAATGCCTCCCTGAACGAGCCTTTTGGCCTCCGCATTGACCCTGCGGGCAACCTCTATTTCGCCGACTCAGCCAACAACCGCGTCCGGAAGGTGGACACAAATGGAGTCATCACCACGGTGGCTGGTACGGGCATGGCTGCAGCCGGCGGCGATGGTGGCGCGGCCACGGAGGCAGGACTTAATTATCCGCTGGATGTGGCGATCGCCCCCTCCGGTGACATCCTTATCGCGGATACTGGAAACGGCCGCGTTCGCCGCGTCGATTCACACGGCATTATCACCAGTCTCACAGACGCCGATGGCACCGGAGGGCCCCTCGGGTTTGATTATATTTCCAGCATTGCCGTGGACGCCCTGGGCGACGTTTTCATCGCGGACGAGGTTGTGGGCTTGATTACCGAAGGGCCGACGGCTCAGGTCTACAAAGTGGATGCCAACGGCTCCCTTAGCACCATTCTCTTTCCAAGCTTCCTGGCGATCGGGGAGGATGGGGTGACCGGGAGGGATTTTCAGATATCACCCAGTGGCCTGGCCCTGGATTCGCAGGGCAACGTCTATGTGGTGGACCGGGCCTACGGACTGGTCCGCAAAGTCGCGCCGGACGGCACCATCACCACGGTGGCGGGTGACCCGGCGCACTGCTGTGCCGGCTTCGCGGGGGACGGGGGGCTGGCGACACGTGCAAAGTTTAACCGCCCGTTCATGGCCGCAGTGGACGCGTCCGACCAGCTTTACATCACGGATTATGACAACTCCCGGGTGCGCAAGGTCAGCTTGCGGGGAACCCCCACGTTTCCAATCGTCGGCGTATCGTCTGCGGTTGGTGCGTATCAGGTCGTCGTTTCAAACCGGTATGGGAGCGTGACCAGTTCCCCGCCGGCCATGGTGACCGTGGTGCCGGCCCCTCCCGGTACCGTATTCGCCTTCGGCGCCGGTTTGGTGGACCTCGATAGTGACTTCGACGAGGGCCAGTCCATCGTGCCACCGGAGGCGGATGGCGGGGTTATCGCGGTGGCCGGCGGCGGGTGGCATTCCTTGGCCCTGAAGGCCGACGGGTCGGTGATCGCCTGGGGTGGCTACACTTTGGGGCCTAGCCCGAACCCCACTCCGCCCAGGAAGGACTTTGTGGCCATCGCTGCCGGTTGGCTGCATTCGCTGGGCCTGACCCGAGATGGCAACGTGATTGCGTGGGGCGGAAATGACCGTGGCCAAAGCACCGTTCCGGCCGCGATTCAGGGCCAGGTCGTCGCGATAGCTGCCGATGGCTACCACTCCCTTGCCCTGACGCGGGACGGTTCCGTGGTGGCTTGGGGTGCCAACAACCAGGGACAGACGAATGTCCCCGCTGCCGCTCGCAGCAATGTGGTCGCCATCGCCGCCGGCGGTTCCCACTCCCTGGCGCTGACAGCAGACGGTTCGGTGATCGGCTGGGGCGGCAATTTTGCCGGGCAGTTGGATGTCCCGGACTCGGCCCGTCATGGCGTCACCGCCATTGCTGCGGGCGACGCGCACTCGCTGGCCTTGAAAAATGACGGTTCGGTGGTGGCATGGGGCCTCAACACCACCGAAGGGATTGTAACCGGTCAGACCAATGTGCCTCCAGCGGCCGAGAGCGGGGTCGTCGCCATCGCCGCCGGCGGCAACCATTCCCTGACGTTGAAGGCGGACGGCACCGTGGTCGCCTGGGGGCACAACGCCCATGGTCAAAACGATATCCCCGAGTTCATCCAGGGCAGCGTCACGGGCATTTCCGCGGGATCGAATCACTCGCTGATGATCCTGGGGACGGCGACGCTCCAGTCGCGGCTGACACCAGATGGACTGCTGCTTTCCTGGCCGACGAACTTGGCCGGGTTTCGCCTGCAAACGGCCGCGAGCTTGGGAGCGGCGGCCTGGACCGA
>JANXMD010000054.1 GCA_025354845.1 Verrucomicrobiota bacterium
CGGGATTCCGTCACTAATTCGAACGGGCCCGAATGCATTTCCCGGAACGCCTCCGCGTCGCCAGCCGCCAGGATTGTGGGGGCGAGACGTTGATGCCGCAGTTGTCCGATCACCTTCGCCAATTGCGACAATCCGGAGGCTGCCTCGAGATGACCAATGTTGGGTTTTACGGATCCGATGAAGCAGGGCTTGGGCCGCCGCCCCTGAAACACCTGGGACAGGGCCTCAAGCTCAATCGCGTCCCCCATTCGAGATCCATTCGCGGCGCACTCAACGTAGTCGATCTCATCCACCGTGACGCCCGCGCGCCGCAGGACGGAGCTCACCAAGTCGCGCTGCTCCTCCACGCTCGGCACCGTGTATCCGTGCGTCCGGCCACCGTGCCGGACGGCCGAGCCCCGGATCACAGCATGAACTGGATCGCCATCCGCGACCGCCTGCGAGAGCGGCTTCAACAGCAGGGCCCCGGCACCTTCTCCGGGAAGGAATCCCCTGCCCTGCTTCGAAAAACAACGGACGGAAGGTTCGTCCGTGAGCATCCGTCTCAGGGATAGATCGAGATAGTCGCGCGGGTGAAGATAGAGGTTCGCCGTGCCCACAAAGGCCATCGAACACTCACCTCGGCGAAGGTGTTCGCACGCCTCATGAAGCGCGGTCATTGCCGAGGAACACATGGTGTCGATCGCCATGCTGGGGCCCACCAGATTGAGATGGAACGACACGCGATTCGCCATGGAGCTGAACGACGAAACGGGAAACAACGACTCCTCCACCGTCGCACCGAGGATCGTGTGCAGTCGAAACCCTCCCTTGGTCACGCCGACAAACACTCCGATCCGGCCATCGTAGCGCTCGCGCAGTGAGGCCCGAGAATGCCCGCTGTCTTCCATCGCCTCCCAGCAGTGCGTCAGAATCAGTCGTTCCTGTGGATCCAGGTTCAGCGCGTCGGCCGGTGGGATTCCAAAGAATAGCGGATCGAATTGATCAAACGACTCGAGGAACCCGCCACGAATTGCGGCCCCGGCAATTCCCCTTCCCAACTCCGAATCCTCAAACCCCGACCAATTCCATCGTCCGGACGGGAGCGTCGTGAGGGCGCAGTGACCCGAAATCAGGTTGGCCCAGAACGCCTCCACGGTGCGCGCCTGCGGAAAACGTCCGCTCAGTCCGATGATGGCGATCGGTTCCGTCACGGGCCTCGGTGTCGAGGAGTTGGGAACTCCACCGGGCGGAACGGGGAACTCCCGAATTTCCGCCACGGAAGCACCCCCGAAAACTTCCCGCCGCACCGGGACTTCTGGAGGTTCCGAAATTCCGCACCCGGCCCACCGAACGCAGTCCCCGCGATGCTGGTTCCAAAGATGTGAGGACAAGGATCGTACCGATTGACGCGCGTAGAGCACCGCCTCGGCGAGTTGGGGAAACGGAACTGCAAGTTTCGCGTGAAACGTCGCGATCAGAATCGAGTCCAACCCCAAGCTCTCCAAGGCCTCCTCGTCGTCCACGCGACCCGGATCCGCCTTGATGGTCTCGCAGAGCAATGCCTTCACCAAGTTGGCAACCCGTCCCACCGGATCCGCGTGTGCCGTCGCCTGCGCCGGATTCGGGGAGTCCGTCCGCTTCGGGACCTCATCGGTACGTAGTGGACCGGATCGAGCCCGGTATACCACCATTGCCTGCGGAACTGCGGCTCCGAGTAAGCACTCCAAAACATCCATTCCCGTCGCGGTCGGAAGGGGGAGGAGTCCTAGCTCGCTCTTCATGATCCCAAGAGCCGATTGGGGAACCGTCATGCCCCCTTCCTGCCAAAGTGGCCAGTGAATCGCGATCACACGCCGTCGCTCACCAACCGTGCTGAAGCGGTCGGATCGCTCCTCCGCCAGGACATCAAGAAAGGCGTTGGCCGTGGCGTAGTCCGCCTGGCCTGCATTCCCCATCACGCCGGCTGTTGAAGAGAACAAAACGACCCACGCCGATGGCTGCCGGCGGAGGGCCTGTTCCAGATTCAAGGTTCCATCAATCTTGGGCCGCAGCACCGAGCGAAACGCTTCCTTTGTTTTGGTACGCAACGAACCATCGCAGCGCAGTCCCGCCGCATGAAATACTCCATTGATGGGAATTCCCGAATCCTCCAGGCGGCGAACGAACCCCTCGACCTTTTCGGCATCGCAAAGATCCAGTGAGTCGTAGGTCACCTCCAGGTTCCGACGGCGCAGCGTCTCGATTCGGTCCAGCAGTTCGGGTGTCGCCGCTCGCCGCCCGGTCAGAAACACCCGGCATCCGGGAACTCGGTCGGCGAGAAACTCCGCGACGCGAATTCCAAGACCGCCACCGCCACCGGTGATCCAGAACGCACCCGGCGTCCTCCATTCGAACCCGGCGCCGAGGGACTTCCGATCCACTTCGCGCCACTGCCTCACCTCGCGTCGGCCGCCCCTGTAGCGGACTCGCTCTTCAGCGGAAACCGAACCTTCAAACTGCAGGAGTCGACTGAGCGTATCGGCATCGCTGAACGCAGCCGCATCCACCCCAATCACCTGTCCACGCACCTGAGGAAACTCGCGCGTCACGCTGCGGCTGAATCCCTGCAATGCCGCGAACCCTCGATGCTCCTCTTCCATTGAATGGACAATCTGCACCAATGCCGGGCGTTTAAAGCCTCCCGGTGTGGATTGTTTGAGCGACTCGATGATCGCAGTCGCGGCGTCGGTCAGGCGCTCCGAAAGGGGACCCTGGTCGGGAATCGAAATGATTTCGGCCGTTGGCTCCACCCGCTGCCTCAGTGCTGCAAGGACCGTCGGCGAAACGGCGCACGCGACGATCACCCGACGGTCCACGCAGGGGCACGCGATGTCTGATTCCGCTGCGGGGGCATCCACCCACGCGGGAACCAGCACCACCGGAATCCCCTCCTCGGACGCCTTGGTGGGGCCCGATCGGGTGGTGCTCCGAGATCCCGCCGTTTCCGCCGTGCCCGCTACCGGAACCGACGGCGTCGACACCGAAGGAATCCAGTGGCGCTCCCGGGCAAAGGGATACCCTGGAACCGGAATTCGACGACTCCATCGCGCCGACGGCAGCCGCTGCCAATCCACGACCGCTCCACGGACCCAAGCTTTTCCGAGCTCGGAAAGCGCAGCGGGGTCTCGGCACGTTTCGACGGCGGGTGCCGCAGTCGGCGATACCAACGGCGAGCCCGCTGACGTCTGATCGGCCCACGCCACTGCATCGATCGCCTGGCCCATGGAAAACGCTCGTAGGACCTGCGCCGCCGCCGCCCTCGAATCCACCAGGCAGGCAAAGCGGTGCTTCATTGCCTCACGGCCCACCTGCAGCGTGTGGGCGACGTCGGCAAGGCGCACTGTTGACGCCGATTCGAGAAAACCGGCGAGCCGTTCCGCAGCCTCGCGCAATGGAGAGGGCGACTTTGCAGACAGCACGAGCAACGAGGATTCCTCGCGACCCGCGGCGCCGTCTCCGTCGGGCCGCACAACAGGCATCGCCTCCTCGAGGACCAAGTGGGCGTTGGTCCCACTGAACCCAAACGAACTCACGCAGGCACGTCGCGGGCTGCCCGCGGGCACATCCCAGGACCGCAGCTCCTGGTTGACGAAGAACGGGCTTCCTTCGAGTCGCAGGTGTCCGTTGAGAGACTCAAAGTTTGCCGCGGGAGGAATCGCCCGATGTCGAAGTGCCAGCAACACCTTGATCACCCCCGACACTCCGGCGGCGGTAAGCAGGTGACCGATGTTGCTCTTGACCGAGCCAAGCGCGCAAAAAGCACTGCGCGACGTGAAGGCTCGGAACGCCTGTGTCAACGCCTCGACCTCGATCGGATCGCCCAACTGAGTGCCGGTCCCGTGCGCCTCCGCGAAGGAAATGGAATCCGGATCGATCGCAAATCGCCGATAGACCTCGGTTTCCAGGCGGATCTGGGATTTGACACTCGGAGCGGTGATTCCGTTGGTCTTTCCATCCTGATTGACTCCCCAGCCGCGAAGAACGCCGTGAATCTGATCCCGATCCCGGATCGCATCCTCCAGACGCTTGAGCAGGAGGACCCCAACGCCCTCGCCGGGGACGAATCCGTTCGCACGCTGGTCAAAGGTGAAACAGCGACCGTCCCGGGAAAGCATCCCGGCTTGGCTTGCCATGATGTGAAGCCCAGGCCCGGTATGAACGCAGACACCTCCGGCGAGTGCGGCATCGCAATGGCGCAGCACCAGGCTGTCGCAGGCTTCCGCAATCGCAACCAGTGAGGATGAACACGCCGTGTCGATGGCCATGCACGGGCCCTGGAGATTCAGCAGATAGGAGATGCGCCCCGCTAGAATCGACAGCGCACCTCCCATGAGACCTTGAGCGTGCAATCCGCCATCCGTCTTTCCGTAGTCGCCCTCGCTGCATCCCACGAACACGCCACAGCGGGTTCCCGAGAGGCCCGACGGACGAATCCCCGCATCTTCGAGGCAGTGCCAGCAGCCCTCCAAAAATAGCCGCTGCTGCGGATCCATCCATTCGGCCTCGATTGGAGGAATCGAAAAGAACTGGGGATCGAAGGCATCAATATCCTCCAGCACTCCCATCCATTTGCAGTCGGTTTTGCCAGGAGTTTTCGGCCGGGGATCGTAATGATCCTGAGTGGACCAGCGGTCGGCAGGCACCTCGGAAACGCAATCCCTACCCGCAGCAAGATTCTCCCAATACTGGTCCAGGGTGCGCGCCTTGGGAAACCGTCCCGCCATGCCAACGATGGCAATCCCCCCCCGGAGTAGAGCCTCCGACGTTACCGTCCCAGCCGACACCAATTCAGGCCCAGCGACAGCCGGTCTCCGCGGATGGACGGAACGAAGCGCTCGCTCTCTCTGCTCAAGAATTCGGGCAATGCAGAGTTCTCGGCGATCCTCCATTTCGTGCGCCGTGTGACTGATCACCACTTTTCCCACGTGACCTCCAGAGGCGACGTAGCGAATGGCGTCGGCAATCTGATGAATCGGATAGATGCGGGAGACGATGGGAACGATCTCGCCCCGTTCGACCATGGCCGTCATGGACTTCAGGACATCGCCCGTGGGAAGCGTTCCCGTGGCGCCAAGTTTTCGGAGATCGATGCTGTAGAGAGTCTGATTTTCCGTGAGCCGCGACAAATCGAGCCTCGGACTCGTGCGAAGAGCGTGGGAGGCGAGCTCGAGATACCGGCCCCCGGCACCGAGGCAATTGAGCCCGCGTTGGATGGCCTCACCCGAGACCATGTTGAGAACGACGTCTACACCGCGCCCGTCGGTCAGTGCCGAGATCTCTTGGTCAAACGGCCCTTTGTAATTCAAGGCAGCCAGCACCCCAAGGCGCCGCAACAAGGAGCGTTTTTCCTCGGAGCTTGACGTGCCGAAACAGCGACAACCCCGCAACCACGCGAGCTGAAGCGCCATCAGGCCACATCCACCGGTCGCGGTCTGGATCAGAACCCGCTCTCCCGGCGCGAGACGCCCCACCTCAAACGCGTAATAAACCGTTCCGAACACCACCGGCAAACTGCAGGCTTCTTCAAAGGAAACATTCCCGGGCATCCGTACGGCGGACGCCGCCGGAACGTTGACCCGCGAGGCATGCCCGCCGAGCCGACTTCCGGTTAGAGCCACGACGTGATCACCGATCGAGACCCCCTGCACGGCGTCGCCAATCCGCTCCACCACCCCGGCGACCTCGAATCCTGGAACGAAGGGATACTCCGGCATCGTGGGATAGAATCCCTTCACGCACATGGTATCCGGAAAATTCAGCGCCGAGGCTCGTACCCGAATACCGATCTCATCCGGTGCCGGAACGCCAGGATCCCACTCAGACAGGCACACCTCCTCCAGAGTGTGGGTTGTGGTCAACACCACCCCGTAATTCTCGGGTATTTTTGCAGGCTCAGGCCGGAGTTCCGCGGTCGACGCCCCGTTCCCACTCCCGTGAGTGGAGACGCCTCCTTTCGATGCAACTCCGGAATGGCCATTCGAGTAAACGGACTCGAAGGCGTGCGTGTTCCCATTTTCAATTCCGTTTCCGTGTCCATTCGCGTGGCCGTTGCCGTGACCATTCCCAGCGGTGGATCTGCTGACCACGGGTCCGAGCCGAATGACCGGCGCCGGGCCCCCATTCAGTGCCACTGCCGAAGCCCCATGGGATCCGTTGGGCTCGTCATGCGCTATCTCCTTGGAATCCGGAAGGTGGGAACCCTCGTGGGAATCCTTCGGAGCAGAGGAGGTCGTTTTTTCGAACAGCAGGGCCGCGAGGAATTCCGCGAATTCTTGAACTGTCGGATGGTCGTAGATTTTCGTCGCCGCGATGGAAACGGCGTACCGCTGATTGAGGGTACGAATCCACTCAACCCCGACGATCGAGTCGAGCCCCATGTCGATGAACTTCTTGTCCCGATCGACCTCGTTCACCTTCAGGAACAAGGCCTCGGCAAGACTGATCGACAGCTCACGCTCCAGATCCGCAGCGCGGCGCCGCTCGGGAATCGGTTGGGCCTGAGTTGGCGCGCCGGCGTCGCCAAAG
>JANXMD010000090.1 GCA_025354845.1 Verrucomicrobiota bacterium
CTGAAAGTGGATAATGGCGTCGTCCATAGAGTGAAGGTGAGTTATGGCGACTGCTCATCCGACGGAACATTGGAAGGTTTTGGCGGCGACAAGAGCCTGGTTGAAGGCAAGGTCTATCTGGTGGATCGCGTGCCCGCCCCCTACTCTTCCGGGAGCAGACTCGTCGTCAAAAATGCTCTGGGCGAAGATCCGCCCCAGGAAGAATGCGCCAAAGTGGAAAAGGATTTTGATCTGCTCGGCCGTCCACGCGTATTGGCGAGTGGAATTACC
Organism: Verrucomicrobiota bacterium; assembly: GCA_025354845.1. Lineage (GTDB taxonomy): Bacteria > Verrucomicrobiota > Verrucomicrobiia > Limisphaerales > UBA9464 > CAIVQB01. Next base: position 271 of record JANXMD010000090.1, read on the forward strand.
GAAGGCACCGGATTCGTCCGCTGCGCCCACGGCCGCTTTCCCGTGCCGGCACCCGCCACCCTGGAAATCCTCGGCGGACGCGGTGTGCCGATTCAACAGTGCGAAGAACCGCACGAACTCGTCACCCCCACCGGCGCCGCCCTCGTCGCGGAATTCGCGGAATCCTTCGGTCCGATGCGCGACCTGATCGCGCGTCGTGTTGGGTATGGTCTGGGCACCCGCGACAACAAAACCCGACCCAACGTCCTGCGTGCCGTCCTGGCGGATGCGGCCGGGCCTGAGGCGGCCTCAGAACACGATTGGGACACCGACACCGTTGCGGTTCTGGAAACGAATCTCGACGACATCAGCGGCGAGGCGTTGGGACATTTCATGGAGACCACGCTCGCGGCCGGAGCTCTGGACGTTTTCCACACGCCCATCCAGATGAAAAAGCAGCGCCCTGGAGTGCTGCTCACCGTTCTCTGCGCGGCGGCGGACGCGGACCGATTCACCGTTCGGATATTGAAGCACACGAGCGCCTTTGGCGTGCGCCGTAGCGTGCTGGAACGGCGCAAGCTGAAGCGTGAATTCGTGACCGTGAAGACCGAGTTCGGCGACATCTCGGTAAAGCTGGGGCTACTCGACGGCGAGCGAATCCAAGCCGCGCCTGAATTCGACGCGTGCAAAGCCAAGGCCATCCAGGCCGGCGTTCCCCTGCGAACCGTGTACGACGCCGCCCTCCGAGCCCTCCCCACCTGATCCCCATTTCCCTCCTCGTAATCGTTCGCACCATCTTAATCCCAATCCCTGCGCCGCATCCGAACCGACAGCCCCCACCGCAGAGCCGCAGAGCTCCGAACCCATCTCCCATCTCCCATCTGCGAACTTCGATCTCCGAATCCGATCTTCTCCACGCCTCCGCGCCTCTGCGGTTCCATTCACGCCGGAAAGGTTTTGGAAAAAACGACTTGCCGGTCGGGGCTGTGGTTCTTAATTTCCGCGCCTCTTGGTTGCACCCGTAGCTCAATTGGATAGAGCAGCTGACTACGGATCAGCAGGTTTGAAGTTCGACTCTTCACGGGTGCACCATTTCTCCTGCATCTGAGCACAGCCCTCCGGCTGTGCCTTTTGTTTTTCGGAGTGCGGCGGGAAGCGAAACGCCACGGCTCTATGGAACCGCCGCCCCGCCCCGCGCCCATTCGTCGCCTCCGCGTCTCGCACCTTCGGCGCTTGATCTGGATTGCAGTGAACCTGGGGCGTTTTCCCAGGCTTTGGTCTCATTGGGCCGTCAGCCCAATCTCCGATCTCCCGACTCCCAAGTTCCGCCTCACCATCCCCTCGGAACGCGCCAACGGCGCAATCACTCCTCAGCCCGGGGCATCGCCCTGGGGCCTCCCCACAAAAAATTCCCAAGCCCTGAAAGGGCGCCACTTGCCTTTGGGTCCCTTTTGCCTTTTACCTTTTTTCTTTTGCCTTCGCTCTCCCATCTCCCATCTCCGATTCCCGCCCCGCCGCGATTGACGCCATTCCCCAGACCCGTAACGCTTTGCGGATCTAAACCACCGTTTTTTAAGGACTACGGTTGTCCCAGGGATTCCTCCAACGTTCGCGGAAAACCGGGTAAGAACAAAACGGGTTCCAACCAGCTCTGTTGAACAAGAAAGCGCTCACCGAAGCGGATATCCGCACGAAGTTCATCACCCCGGCGCTCGTCGGCAAGAACGGCGACAAGTGGAACGTGATGACGCAAATCCGTGAGGAGGTCTATTTCACCAAGGGGCGGGTCATCGTCCGGGGAAGGACGGTAACTCGCGGTGAGGCGAAGAAGGCGGACTACGTCCTGTCTTACAAACCCAACCTTCCCCTCGCGGTCGTTGAGGCCAAGGACAACAATCACTCGGTCGGGGCCGGCATGCAGCAGGCCCTCGAACAGGCCGAAATCCTGGATGTCCCTTTCGCCTACAGTTCCAACGGGGACGCCTTTCTGGAGCATGACCGAACCGTCACCAGCGGCCCCGCCACCCGCGAGATCCCCCTGGACCAATTCCCGACGCCCGCAGAGCTCTGGGCGCGCTACTGCAAGGCAAAGGGCTATGGCGCGAACCAGGTGACGATCGCGACCCAGGACTACTTCGACAATGGATCTCAAAAGTCCCCGAGGTACTACCAGCTCATCGCCATCAACCGGACCGTCGACGCCATCGCGCGCGGGTTGAACCGGATCCTCCTGGTGATGGCCACCGGGACCGGCAAGACCTACACCGCCTTCCAGATCATCTGGCGCCTGTGGAAGTCCGGCTCCAAGAAGCGCATTCTGTTCCTGGTCGACCGCAACATCCTCGCCGATCAAACCAAGACCAACGACTTCAAGCCGTTCGGGACGGCGATGACCAAGATCACGAACCGTACGGTGGACAAGTCGTTTGAGATCTACCTTTGCCTGTACCAAGCGGTGACCGGCACCGAAGAGGAGCAGAACATCTACAAGCAGTTCTCCCCGGAATTCTTCGATCTCGTGGTCGTGGACGAGTGCCACCGCGGCAGCGCTGCCGACGATGCCGCCTGGCGCAAGGTCCTCGAATACTTCTCCGCCGCGACGCAGATCGGCCTGACCGCCACACCCAAGGAGACCAAGGACATCTCCAACATCGAGTACTTCGGCGACCCCATCTACACCTACTCCCTTCGCCAGGGCATCTCCGACGGCTTCCTCGCCCCGTACAAAGTCGTTCGCATTGGGCTGGATAGGGATCTCGATGGCTGGCGTCCCGAAACCGGCCAGAACGACAAATACGGCCAGCTCATCGAGGACCGCGAGTACAACGACCGGGACTTCGATCGCAACCTGATTCTGGAACAGCGGACCACCGTGGTGGCCGCCAAGGTCACGGAGTTTCTCAAGGCCACCGACCGCTTCGCCAAGACCATCGTCTTTTGCGAAAACATCGACCATGCCGAGCGCATGCGACAGGCGTTGGTGAATGCCAACTCCGATCTCGCCGCGGCCAACGCCAGGTACGTCATGCGCATCACCGGCGACAACGACGAGGGCAAGGCCCAGCTGGACAACTTCATCGACCCGGAATCCACCTACCCAGTCATCGCCTGCACCTCCCGGCTCATGAGCACCGGAGTGGACGCCCAGACCTGCCAGCTCATCGTCCTCGATCGCCGCATCGCCTCGATGACCGAGTTCAAACAGATCATCGGGCGCGGCACGCGCATCAACGAGGACTACAACAAACTCTATTTCACGATCCTGGATTTCAAACGGGCCACCGCCCTGTTTGCCGATCCGGAGTTCGATGGAGATCCGGTCCAGATCTACGAGCCAACGGGAAACGATACCGTCGTGCCGCCGGTTGACGAACCGCCGGACGATATCGTGGATTGGGTCCAGGAAGGCCAG
>JANXMD010000110.1 GCA_025354845.1 Verrucomicrobiota bacterium
CGACGCTTCCGGCGCGAGCAGTAACTGATTCCGCAAGCCAATCGCCAAGAGGAGCAGCCCTCCCGTCAAGAGGACGACCCGAAGTCTCCATTGGCGAACCACCGCCGTTCCATCGACGCGTGAGTAGCTAAAACTGAACAACAGCCAGGGCACCGTGCTGAAAAACGTCGAAAGCAGCCAAGGAATCTGGAAGCGGGTACCTTCCGTGCCGTGCGCAAGGCCACCGAGGCCCGATTCGACACCCAGGCAAAGCATTCCCAGTGCGAACAGGTGATAGGCCTGACGTTTTGGCGCCTGCCAGAGGACCAGGGCGGCGATTCCCGTGGTCGACAGGGCTGAAACCAAAACAGTGATCGACAAAATGGTCATATCAGGGCTGAGGCCAACTCAGGCGAACGCGACGGCCGGACCCCAACCTCGTAACACCTTCCCTAGGTCTAATCGGCTGGAATCGCCGAGAGGTGAACGAAGATTCGAACTTTCTTAGAGCGCCTAGCATGCGCGAAAGGGGGCAATAATGGCAAGTTTTCGCAATTGAGAACATGCTGGAGAGGAGAAACCCTCCCTAAGACTCCTCTCAGGCGGCATGGCAGCGCAATTCAATTGTGAGGATCCTGCACCTGTTAGCCGGCCTTCCGACCGCGTTAAGACCAAGCATTGGGAACTCCCCAATCGCCAGGGACAACCATGGCAATGCAATCCCATGAGTTATAGGGATCGTGACGGAACCGCTCGTCTACTTTCCGCACGCTTGACCTGACCCCGTCACTCAAGCACTCCTGACGGCCGACAGGTGCCGCAGGATCAGTCCAACCACCGCCGCACGCCCGGATCACTCGACACAATCTACAGAATCTCCTCCTGAGCATGTTTTCACTCCTTCGACTGCGACTCGAAAAGATCCTGTATTGCCTGCTGCATTCAGGATGCTGGCGGGCGCTATCGCTCGGGGTCGCCCCGTCGCTGGAGCACCAGGCGGTCATCCGGTCGCTCAAGTTCGAGCGTCTCATTGATGTGGGCGCCAACCGTGGCCAGTTTTCGTTGCTGACCCGCATGGAACATCCGGGGGTGTCGATCGTAGCCTTCGAGCCGATCCCGCACGAAGCGGCCAAGTACCGCGCCATTTTCGGAAAAGACCCGCAGGTCACCCTAAAGCCACACGCCCTCGGCTCCGAGACGGGCACGGCCAACCTTCACCTCAGTGCGCAAGCCGACAGTTCCTCACTCCTGCCGATTAGTGACCTCCAGCAATCCACCTTCCCCGGCACCAACGAAGTCGGGACGCTCGCCGTCAAGATCGAGCGACTGGATGACGTCCGTGACGCCTGGGAAGGCACCGAAGAAGCGTTGATGAAAATCGACGTACAGGGCTTCGAACTCGAAGTGCTCAAGGGCGCCAAGGAAGCGCTAAAGCACTGCCGCTTCGTCTATGCGGAATGTTCGGAGCTGCCGCTGTACACCGGCCAGGCGCTGTATCACGAGGTGGACGCCTTCCTGCGCAGCCAGGGCTTTGCCAAACGACTCGCCGCCAATCAGCAGATGCGGAACGGCAAGCTCATTCAGGCAGACTACTTGTTTGAGAGGAAGTAGAGGCGGAAGGCCGAGGTCCAAAGTCCAAAGCTCAGGAGCCGGGTGGGGTCAGGGATAGTTTTCGGTCGGGGCCCATGAAGACTGTAAAGTTCGGACCGGCGCTGGAGTTCACGGTCTTGGACAAGACTCCCTTGCGGATCTGGATCGGGCCGGCTCCCAGGTCGAAGGTCGTCCCGGGCGGAAATCGGGCGTCGGCGGCCAGCAGCGCGGAAAGATCCAGAATCGCCTCGGGCTTCAATTGACGGCCATCCCGCTTCCACTCCGCATCGAACGTGGTCATCTCCCGATCAAACGCCTCCGGGCTCGAGGCATCGGAGGGCAACGTCGCACGAGGGCGGCCGAAGAGCGCCAGGCGCCCCTTTTCCAGCATGCTGAACGCCACCAGTTTTCCACCAAAGACCGCCATCCGGGACTCGAGGGGAACCACTGCCAGGCCGTTGCCTTCCGGAATTACCACCGCGCGGAGCTCATTGGCGGACAGTTCTCCTCCGCTGGGGGCGTGCTGCACGCACGCGAGTTCCACGGTTCCTCGGTCGGACGGGACCGTTGCGGTGAATCGAGAGTGAAACCTGTGCGCCGACGGCTCCCGATCCCCGTCGTCAAGAGGCCGGAGCAGCAGCGGAAGCGAGACCCCGTTGCGATGGGCATCCAGGGGTTCCAGGCGCTCGTTCAGGGTCAGCGCCAGCACCACATTCGAAGACATCGTCAACCGGATCTCGACTCCCTTGCCGGACGCGTTCACCGACTGAAGTTCACCATCGAACCTCGACGCCATTCGTGAAGCAACGAAGTCCCGAATCCCGAAAAGCCGGACCAGATCGATCTTTCGGTACCCGCCGGGCCCATTCCAAAATATCGGGGACCCTTCCCGTTGGCTTCGTTCGACGAACCGTTCCACCACCTCGTCGCGCCCCCTTACCACCGGGGCAACCGGCTGTGATCGGGTGATGCGCAGGGAGATTCCGTCCTTCGAAACGCCCCAGATCTCTTGATTGAAGATCGCATACATGGGGCCGCGGGGACCAACCAGACTCTTCTCGCCACGTTCGTCGGTGACCTCTTCGAGTTGACGTCGATCACCTATGGAGACTGCGGTTCCAGATTCGATGAAGGTGCACAGGAGCGTCGTCGGCCCGTCCGGGGAGGTCACACTGATTTTTTCAGGCGCTCCCCGTCGCTCGAACTTCGGCGTCCTCACGGCGGGTTCGTCGGCAAGGACGGGACGCGATCCCATCCCCAGTACGGACGCGTAAAGCAAAACTCCCGTAAGCACGGATTTATAGCTGGCATTCATGGTCATGGAGTCCCTTTGGAAGTCGATGCGGGCATAGCCCCAAATCCATCTCCTGTTCCTGGGGTGCTGCGTCCCGCATAGAGTATGGACGGTGGTCACCGGCAGTCGCGAGCCAACCAATCAGAGCCCGGTCACTTGTCCAACGGAAACTGCGGGGAACGCCGCGGCAGTGGACCACTCCGGCCTTCCGCCTTGTCCCCTCCGCCTCGTCCCCTCGGCGGCTACGGCCCCGCCTTCCTTCTTCGATCTCCGCGTCTCCGCGCCTCTGCGGTTCATGATCACCAATTCAGGGAACTTTCATGCCATCAGCGGGCGAATCACGTTGCCGGCGATGCCGGTGAGGCGGGCGTCGAGACCCTGGAACTTGAAGTTGAGTCGCTTGTGGTCGATGCCCATCAACGCGAGCATCGTTGCGTGCAAATCGTGGACGTTAACCACGTTGTCCACGGACCGGTATCCCAACTCGTCGGTCGCACCGTAGCTGATGCCCGGCGTGACTCCGCCGCCAGCCATAAAGACCGAGAAGGCGAGGATGTGATGATCGCGCCCCGTCCCCTGCCCCATCGGCGTGCGTCCGAACTCGCCGCCCCAGAGAATCAGGGTGTCGTCGAGCATGCCGCGCTGCCGGAGATCGCGGATCAGCGCCGCGGTGGCGCGATCCACATCGGACGCCGCCGCCGGCATGGCCTTCTCAATGTCGCCGTGATGATCCCAAGCGCGGTGGTAGAGCTGGATCATGCGCACGCCGCGCTCGGCGAGCCGGCGCGCGAGGAGGCAGTTGCTCGCGAACGAGC
>JANXMD010000116.1 GCA_025354845.1 Verrucomicrobiota bacterium
CGCAGCAGGTAGGCCGGGTGGTAGGTGGGCATCAGGGGAATGCCCCGGTAGTCCTGCCAGGAGCCGCGGAGCTTCGAGATGCCGAGGGTCTTTCCGAGCAGTCCTTCCACCGCAGTAGCGCCCAGGGCGACGATCGCGCCGGGCTGGAGGATGTCGACCTGCCGGTGCAGCCACGGAATGCAGGTGGCCATTTCATCCGTCGTGGGCTTGCGGTTGCCGCTGGTCTGGCCCGGGGTGTCGGGGCGGCACTTGAGAATGTTCGCGATATAAACGTCGGCGCGACTTAGTCCCATGGCTCCGATCATTCGGGTCAGCAGTTCGCCGGCCTTGCCGACGAAGGGTTCGCCCTGAAGGTCTTCGTCCGCCCCGGGCGCCTCACCCACGAACAAAAGACGCGCGTGGACCGTGCCGACCCCAAATACCACCGACTTCCTCGACGACACCAAATTGGGGCACCGCGTGCACGCGAGCGCCTGGATCCGGAGCTCTGCCAGGGCCGCCTCCCGGGCAGCGGGATCGAGGGGTGGAGGCAGCGGCGGATGCGAAAGGGGCTGGATTTTGGGACTCACGGAAAGAGGGGCAGGCGACGGATTGGCGGAGACACCGGACGAACGAGCCCAGCGCGCCATAGCCGCTCCGGGAATCGCGCGCGGACCGGCCGGGGTCGGTGACGCCGGTACCGGGAGCGTCACGGAGACCGTCGTCTCCCGGGAGGAGGCGGCGATCGGGACGGCGGCACGGGAACCGCGCGAAGCCGGCGTGGCGGTCAGCGAGGCCAGCGTTTCCGGGCGCACCGGCACCCAACGCACGCCCTCGGCCCGCTGGGCCTCAAGGTGCTGAATGACGGCATCGATCAGTTCGATGGCGGCGGTTCCGGACGACACGTCGTGCAGACTACCGGGGGGTGCCTCCGGAGCGAAGTGAGAAGTGTCGCCCCGCAGTTCGACACTGGTCTTGAAACCGGGAACCGCTACCCTGATCCCCGACGCACATGACCTCGTCTTCTCCTGTGACTCCCGCAGTTCGCCGCATGATCGGCCTCGCCGCACTGGTATTCGCGGCCGATCAATTGACCAAGCTCGCGGTGCTTCAATGGCTTGGCGTCGCCGAGGAACGCCCGGTGGTGGACGGCTTCTTCAAGTTCGTCCACTGGCAGAACACCGGCGCCGCGTTCTCCATGTTCCGTCAGAGCAACGGCGTGCTGGCCCTCATCTCGGGCGTGGCTGTGGTAGCGCTGTGGGTATTCCGCCACCACTTTGAGGCCCATCGACCCACCGGTCAGTTGGCGCTCGGATTCCTCTTCGGCGGCATCACCGGCAATCTGCTCGATCGCCTGCTGCCGACGCGACATCACGTCATCGACTTCCTCCGCTTCTATCTCACGCCCCGCGGCGGGGGCGAAATCGGCTTCCCCGCCTTCAACGTGGCGGACATGGCGATCACCGGGGGCGTCGGCTTGCTCATGCTGCTGTCGCTGCGTCCCGACCTGGGCGGAAACGCCACGGCGGGCGAAGCCGCTGCGGAGAGCCGATGAGTGAGCCCCTGCTGCTCACCGGTCCCACCGCGTCAGGAAAATCGGCGGTGGCTCTTCATCTAGCGGAGCGGCTGGACGGCGAAATCATCTCGGTCGACTCCATGCAGGTTTACCGAGGTCTCGACATCGGGACGGCCAAAGCGACCGCGGACGAACGTCGCCGCATTCCCCATCACCTCATTGATGTCGTGGACCTCACCGGGTCGTTCGATGCCGCAACTTTTATCCGGCTGGCGACTCAGGCGATCGCGGAAATCCGCACTCGGGGTCGGGTTCCCATCCTCTGCGGCGGCACTGGCCTCTACTACAATGCGTGGCTTGGCGGCCTGGGCGAGGCCCCCCCGGCCGATCTCGCTCTCCGTGCGGAACTAGAACTCGTGCCGACCCCTGCGCTGCTCGACGAGATCGCGACCCGGGATCCGGCGTTGTTCGACGAAATCGACGTCGACAACCGGCGCCGACTGATCCGTGCGGTCGAGGTGATCCGCCTCACCGGCAAGCCCTTCTCTCAACAGCGCGCCCACTGGCCGGAACGCGCCCCGGGGCTGGCGGGTCGGAGTTTTGGTATCGAACGCAGCCCGGAAGATCTCCGGCAGCGCATTCACCGGCGGGTTGAAGTGATGTTTGACGCCGGGTGGATTGAGGAAACCCGTGCCGCGCTCGCCGCCGGACTCGCGTCGAACCGCACCGCCTCGCAGGCGATTGGCTACCGGTTGATCGCCGAACATCTGGAGGGACAGCGCACTCGGCTGATGACGCTAGATCTCATCCAGACCCGTACCCGCCAGTTTGCCAAGCGTCAGCGAACGTGGCTACACCAGCAGCTGGATCTGGATTGGATCGCGGCAGAGGTGGCGGATGAGGCGTCGATGATTGCCGACCGCATTCTTCAACGACTCCGCGCTTCGTGAACGTCCCGCGCCCCGGGCGGTTGAAAAACAAAAACCCGGCGGGTCTTGGGGACACCGCCGGGCACAGGAGGAACCGGGGCAAAAACCCCTAACAACTCAAAAAGATTAGAAAGAGGCGCCCCTGAGTCAAATGACGATTTGAAGACCGAGGCGAACGGGCGCCGTCGGGAGGACCCCTCAGCGTTTGTGGATGGAACTGAATACCAAGCCCCACAGGATCGCCAGGAGGGTCAGGAACAGAAAAATAAAGCGGTTCCGGGCGACTCGTTTTTCACGACGGAGGGGACGGAGGCCGTGCAAGCTCCCGGCCGCCAGCATGCGAACCATGCCGGGATTGTTGCCGGTGGGACCGGTGACGTGATGTCGCAACCCTTTCCAAAAGGCGAGCAGGTCAAACTTCCGGACGCCGCGGTCGTTGAAATGAGAGGCGCCATTCGGGGCAGTTCCGGTGGAGGCTTTGGCGGCGGGCAACGGCTTGGCGAATTCGCGTCCGCCTCCCACTGCTCCGTCCTCACGATCACGATCACGATCGCGACGGGGCACCGGGGCGGGTTTCGGGGTCTCCTTGGCGAGGCGCTGCACCTCCTGCTCGAGGCGCATCAGCTCCGCATTCAGAGCCTTCTCCCGCTGCGAGAGCAGATCGTTCTTTTTGGAAAAGAGCGACATGGCGACGTGAGGGGAGTTGGGGACCAGGATCGAAGTGAGGGTTGCGGTGTGCTCAATGCCGAAGGAACAGCACCACCGCGGCGATCACTGCGATCAGGGCCACCAGCGCCAACGGCCAGGTGATGGCGAATCCGATCCGCATCCATTGGACGGTGGACAGCGCGGCGAGGGCGTTCGCACCGCTCGAACCGGAATCGGGACGGGTGGCCTCCAAAGCGCCATCCAGCACCGGCCATTTCAGGCGGGCACCGTTGAATTCCAAGCGGGCGTTTTCGATGGCAGTCAGGCCACGGGTGAGCTCCCGTTCCCAATTCTCGTCAGTCCAGGCGGCATCAGTGAGCGGCTCCAGGGACTGCAGAGACCCTCGCAGGGCCTCCAGGGAGCGGGCGAGCTGCTCCGCTTCGCGACGCGCGTCGAGCTCGGCCTTTTGGAGCAAGCCCTCGCCACGCGTGAGCTGCTGACGCATCTCGGCGAGCCCGGCGGAGAATTCCGCACGGCGCCGGCGCATTTCCTCGAGCGAAATGCGGGCACGCTCCAGTTGTTCCTGGGTTTCGCGGAGTTTGGCGAGCTGCTGCTGCGTGCCGGTGAGCTGGGAATCCAGCTCTTCGCGAGTCGGCGCCCGCCCGGTTACCGCCGAGGGACGCGGCTTTGAATAGTCCGTGTCCTCAAAATCTGTGCCTTCGAACGCCACGCCGCTAACTTGCGAAGCCCGACGTCAGTTGCCAACGAACAAATGGCGTTCTGGTCGTTTTCCTGCGACTCGAGCGACTCGGTCGGCCGCCACTCAGGGGCTGTACGCCCGGAAGTAGCGGGTGGCCTCGCTAGGAGTCGAGGTGTACGGGAGGGTCAAGGCAGCGTCCGTCCACGGTCCGATCGGCGACGAGGCGGACTGCAATTTGAAGCCCGACGTCAGCACGGCATCGGAAGTGACGGTGTACTTTCCGTCGGCCCAACTGATCGAAAGGGCCGGGATCAACCCATCCACCACCACAACGGCCGGCCGGAACGCCAGGTAATCCGCATCCCCAGCACCGCTGCGCAACGTCAGACGGACCGTCTGCCATCCGGATGGAATGGACACTACGGCAGGCTTGTTGCCGTCCGATTCATCGGTCGCCTGAAAGAGTTCGTAGGCGTCCCATCCCGCCGTGGCCCGCGCCGGATGCACCACCGCGAGACGACGCAAGCTCTGGCTGTCCGTCCCGGCTCCGGAGGTCACGAGATCGACGGCCCAGTCCACGGGATCTCCCCCTGAGGCGGTGTGCATGAACACCTCATAGTTCCCGTTGGTCGGGAAATAGCGGGTGTAGTCGTACCAACTCCCGGGCGCATTGCCGGTGATGATCCACGACTCTTTCACTTGGAAATAGCCACGAGCGCGGCCGGCGGGACCGTTTTGATCCCCCGCTGCCACCAGCGTTCCGGGCCGATACACCAGACCGAGGTTGCCGTTGGCGTTGTAGTCAAAACCCAGATCGGCCGCACTGCCGCGGCCCTTGAAGGCGCCGCCGACGTAGGGGCCGTCCATGCCAACCGGGGTGTTGGTCACGCTCTGGCCATGGTCAAAATCGAAGTCCTCCGATTCCACAAACAGCGTGTCGCGGGTGATAAATGAGGTCGCAAACGACCACGCCACGGTGCGGGAAGCTCCAAGGTTGTCGTTGAAGGTCAGGGTCACGGCCACGTGCGTCTTGGGGGCGAAATCCTTCGGAACGAGGTACGACACCGTGGTCACGCCCGACGCTTGAACCACGCTGGGGACGATGTCCAAACCTTGGACGGTCATCTTCACCGAGTTCTTGTCCACTCGCTTCACAGCATCGACCAACACCGCCGAAATGGTGGGGGCGGACATTTGGTCCACGGCGCCGTCCGACGGTGCGATGGTCTTCACATACGGATTCACGATCGGCGTGCCCAACGCCGCTCGATACACCTTCAGCGCGGCGACGTCGTTCGCATCGTTGAGCAGCGTGCGGGTGCCATCCGCCGCGAAGGTGAATACCTCAAGACTCCCGGCGCCACCGCCGTTTTCCCAGAGGAACCGAAGCGGGTAGGTGCCATCCTCGGCGGCCACATAGCGGAAGCGGGAATCCAGGGCCGCACGGGTGCCGTTGAACTCGCCAAGCAGGACACGGGATAGCACATCCTGAATCGGTCCCGCGGTGGCCCGAAAGCCGTCGTCGGAATTTACTCCTAGGGTGACAATGCCCTTCTTGAGCGTGACGTAGCCCACAAAGTCCGCCCTGGCTCCGACCGCGCTGCCGTCCAGGGCGGGATTGCCGGGCATCACTTCATCGGGCGCGAAACTGCCGACGTTGCCACCACCCACCGACAGATTGATCACGCCGGGAAGCTCCCACACCAGATTCGCATTGGGCGCGGTCGATTCGCGCTGGGCCACGTCCAGGGCCGCTCCCACCGCCTCCGAATCCGACAAGTTGGGCAGAAGCACGTCCGCGGCATCCTTCAGCAGGCCGTTGAGGGCATCCTCACTGACTTGATTGTCATTCCGACGCTCGGCCCGGTTATTGAACGTGCGCAGCATGAACCCCGGCTTGGACGTATCGGGCGTGACCCGCATGTCGGCGGTCAGCAGGCCGTAGTTCTGCACCGTGAAGCTCCACTGAAGGGCCTGCGCGCTACCGTCATTGAAGTCCAGTTCGACGGTGTGCACCGACCGGGGCAGGAAGAACGCGGTCGGCTTGTAGCGCACGTCGGTGACACCACCCTTCTGCGTCTTGGTGGCCGTCACCGCCGCTCCATCGAGCTTCAGGACGAGGCTCGCATCGTTTTGAACGTTGGCTCCAACCAGCGTGATCCGAATCGGCGTGTCGAACGGAGCCGCGGTTGCCCCCTTGGCGGGCTGCAGGTAGGAGGCATAGGTGGGCAGCGTCCCGGTGACCGTGCGGAACGCGCGGAGACCGCCATGGGCGACATCATTAAGCAGCACCCGCCGGCCGCCGGTGACCAGGCTGAACAGCTCGATGCTGGAGCCGCCACTTCCATTCTCCCAGACCACGCGGGCCGGATAGAGACCGGCTTTTGTGGTGGTGACGCTGAGCAGGGAATCCGAGGCAGCACGGGTGCCCTCGAAGCTGCCCAGGGTCTGAGTGCCGATGCGATCGCGTGGCGCCACGCCGCCCATCTGCCAGCGGAAGCCATCATCCGAACTGCACCCGAGAGTCGTGGTGCCGGCCGGCAGGTTGAGCCAGAAAAGGATCTCAGCGGCGGCGTTATCGGAACTGCCGTTGAGACCCGGAGTTCCGGGCATCTGATCGTCGGGGACAAAATCCCCGCTGAAGCCGCCAGCACGGTCGAGGTTGATCACCGACGAAATGCTGAACCCAATCGGGTCCAAGCTGCTCGCCGGCGCGGCGGACGGAGCATCGGCGATACCGGAGGCTGACGGATCCGCGAGGTTCACGCCCTTCAAACCAGCCAACTGATCCTCGGCCCACTCAATGCTGTTCGGCTCAAGGTCCGCGACCTGGTGATAATTCCACACGAAGCCCGGCTTGGTGGTGTCGGCGCGGGTCAACGGCAGCACGAACTTTTCCGGCAGTGGGTCGACGGCCCCGCGCACACCCAACGGGAGACAGGCCAGTGCCACCACGACACCCAATGGGGAACGGCGGAAGAAGTTCGATCGCATAGCGTGGTTGAAAAGACGGTGAAGCTGCGGAAGAGCTTACAGGACAAGACCCAACCCGCCAGCCAAAGCACGAGGGACGAAAAAGACCGGGGCAACGACCGCAATCAGGCCGCCACCGAGGAGGGACGGGTTTGCAACAGCGCCGTCGTTTCACCCAGGACGACCGCACGGTTGATGGTGACTCCAGCGATCTCTTCCGAGGACGGGATCTCGAACATGACATCGCGCATGAGTCGCTCGAGGAGGCCGCGGAGCGCCCGGGCGCCAGTGCCTTTGCGAATCGCCAGTGTCGCCAGTTCGGTCACGGCGTCAGGCGTCACCGTGAGCGTCACGCCATCCAGGGAAAGCAGTTTGGCGAACTGTTTCACCAGCGCGCTCTTGGGCTCGGTGAGAATGCGGACCAGATCCGCCTCGGACAGCTCGTCGAGCACGCTCACCACCGGCAGGCGTCCGATGAATTCGGGAATGAAGCCGTATCCCAGGAGATCCTCGGGTTCGACGCGCTTGAGCACTTCCTGCGTGGTGATCTTGGCGGCTTCCGCCGCTTCGGCGCCCGCGGCAAAACCCATCACCCTCCGTCCCAGACGACGCTGGATAATGCGGTCGAGTCCGACAAACGCCCCGCCACAAATGAACAGAATGTGGGTGGTGTCCACTCGGATATATTCCTGCTGCGGATGCTTGCGACCGCCCTGGGGGGGAACCGCGCAGATCGTTCCCTCGAGAATCTTCAGCAGCGCCTGCTGCACGCCTTCGCCCGAAACGTCGCGGGTGATGGACACGTTCTCGGTTTTGCGCGCGATCTTGTCGATCTCGTCGATGTACACGATGCCCATCTGGGCGCGCTTGACGTCGTACTCGGCGTTTTGCAGGAGGCGAAGAATGATGGTCTCCACATCCTCGCCAACGTAACCGGCCTCGGTGATCGAGGTGGCATCCGCCATGGCGAACGGGACGTCGAGCAGCCGGGCGATAGTCTGTGCCGCGAGGGTCTTTCCGCAACCGGTCGGCCCGATGAGCAGCACGTTGCTCTTCTGGAGTTCGACCTCGTTCTCATCCGCCCCGGGAGTCGGCAGGTTCTGGATGCGCTTGTAGTGATTGTAGACCGCAACCGCGAGACTCCGCTTGGCCTCATCCTGTCCAATGATGTGCTCGTCGAGGCGGCGCTTCAGCTCCACCGGCTTGGGGACATTGAGACGATGGGCTTCCTTGTGCGTCTCCGACCGAAGCTCCTTGGCCAGCACGCCCTGACACACTGCGACACAGGCATCGCAGATGTACACGCCAGGACCGGCGATGAGCTTCTTCACTTCGGCGCGACTCTTGCCGCAGAAGCTGCACATCGTGATCTGATTGGGTCTGGCCACGGGGTCAACCTGCCAAAATCTGGCGAAAGGGCCAGCAAAGAGACGCGGACCAGCCGCGGACCCGGTCAGACGATCGGTTTGGTATCCCGGGTGTCTTCGGCCACCAGGGCCGGAATCTCGCGCCGGGACGCCACGACCTCGTCCACCAATCCGAATTCCTTAGCCTCAGCGGCAGTCATGAAGTTGTCGCGATCGCAGGCTCGCTCCACCACCTCGTAGGCCTGGCCCGTGTGATGGCTGATGAGCGTGTTCAAGCGCTGCTTCAGCCGCAGCATGTGCTTCACGCGGATCTCCACGTCACTGGCCTGGCCTTCGGCACCGCCCAGGACCTGATGGATCATGATGTCGGCATTCGGCAGGGCGAACCGTTTGCCCTTGGTGCCGGCGCACAACAGCACCGCACCCATGCTGGCAGCCATGCCGATGCAGTAGGTGTTCACGTCGCAGGTGAGCCACTGCATGGTGTCGTAAATGGCCAGACCCGCGGACACGCTTCCGCCCGGGGAGTTGATGTAGAAGTGGATGTCCTTCTTGGGGTCGTTCATCTGCAGGAACAAGAACTGCGCGACGATGACATTGGCGACCATGTCGTCCACCGGGGTGCCGAGGAAAATGATGCGATCCTTGAGCAGGCGGCTGTAGAGATCGTATCCGCGCTCGCTGCGACCGTCCTGCTCGATGACGTAGGGGATGGAAAAATTCCGCATAGGGGGAGTGGTCTGGAAAGACTGTCTGTGCCGACCAAACTAGGAGCCGACCCCGTAAGCGTCAAGAAACGCGGCCGGGGCCGCGGGTATATCAAGTCTCGCGAGGCCGAAACTTCGACACGGCGGCGAGCGCCTGCCAAGCGGTGCGTTCGTCCTCGTTGAGTTCGTGCGGCATTTCCACGCGCACGCGGACGTAGAGATCGCCGCGTTCAACCGGTGCCTCGAGACGAGGGAGACCCCGGCCGCGCACGCGCATTTGCTGACCGTTGGCGGTGGTGGTCGGAACCTTTAATTGAAGCGCCCCCTCCAGGCCTGCAACGGACACGGTCGCGCCCAGCGCCGCTTCCCACGGAGCGATCAGCACTTCCGTGTGGAGATCGTTCCCGTCGACTTCCAGATCCGGATGCGGACTCAGCCGCACGCTGAGATACAGGTCCCCCGCCTTCCCACCGCCGAATCCGGACGATCCCTTGCCGGTCACACGAATGCGCTGGCCTTCCTTCACGCCGATGGGAACGCGCACCTTGAAGGTTTCGGTCTCCACCTGGCCGGTCTGGGGATTGGTAGACTTCACCGACACCGAACGCACGGAGCCCTCAAGCACCTCGTTGAGCGAGACCGCCAAATCTCCCTCGAGGTCCTGGCCGCGCGATGGGCCACCGGCGTCCCCGCTGTCGTAGCGATCGAATCCCGGTCCGCCACGACGACCCGACTGGCTGAAAAAGTGTTCGAAAAAGTCGCTGAAACCGGTGCCGCCAAAGTTAAACTCCTGACCGCCGGAGGGCCCACGGTTCCGTCGTCCGCCGCCGTTGGACCCCGGCGGGGGTTGCGCCGGAGCGCCCCGTTTCCAATCCGCCCCTAGGGTGTCGTACTTGCTCCGATTTTCTGGGGTGCCGAGGACTTCGTAGGCCTCGTTGATCTCCTTGAACTTGTCCTCCGAACCCTTCTTGTCGCGCGACACATCGGGATGGTGAATCCGCGCCAAGCTTCGGAATGCTTTCTTGATCTCGTCCTGCGACGCTGTGCGTGGAACACCAAGAATTGCGTAATAATCTTTGAACTCGAGACCCATAGTACCGGTCTCGGATCATCGTTCATCCACGCCGGCTGGCAATGCCAACCGGGAACGCTTTTGGGCCGCCTCGACGTGGAGACGCACTCGCCGTCCTCAGCTCACGCCGCGCGGGTCGAAGCGGCGACGACGGAGCGAACCATGCTCTCGAAGATCCAGCGGCCGTCCTCGGTGCCGAGCAGCAATTCGCTGGCGCGATCCGGGTGCGGCATCAGGCCTGCCACGTTAAAACCCTCGTTGGCGATGCCGGCGATGTTCTGCAGCGACCCGTTTGGATTCGACGCCTCGGTCAATTCGCCTGCAGCGGAGCAGTACTCCCAGAGGATTTGGCCCCGTTCACGAAGCCCGGCCAGAGTCGGCTCATCCGCGAAGTAGCAGCCCTCGCCGTGGGCAATTGGCATCCGCATGGGCCGGTCGGCCGGAATTGCGGAGGTGAAGGAGGTGTTGCGGTTGGCGGTTCGGAGATAGACCTGCTCGCAGTGGAACTGTAGGTCGCGGTTGCGCACCAACGCGCCGGGGAGCAGGCCGGCTTCGCAAAGGATCTGAAATCCGTTGCAGATTCCAAGCACCAGGCCGCCGTTGGCCGCAAATTGCTGCACCGCTTGCATCACCGGGCTAAACCGCGCGATCGCCCCGCAGCGCAGGTAGTCCCCGTAGCTGAAGCCGCCGGGCACGATGACCGCGTCGGCCACCCCGAGGGAGATCTCCTTGTGCCAGACAAACTCCCCGGTGTGCCCCAACACCCGTACGGCGTGGAGGCAGTCCTGGTCGCAGTTGCTGGCGGGAAACTGGAGAACGGCGAAGTGCATCGAGTCAGTCGCGAATGCGGTGGGGGTCAGTCAACGATCTCGAGCTTGTAGTCCTCGATCACGGGATTGCTCAGGAACCGGTGGGCGGCCTCGTTGAGCGCCTCGCGAGCGGCGGCAAGATCGGTGCCGGGGGCGAGATCGATCTCAAGATACTTGCCCACGTGGACCCCCGCAATTCCTAGGTAGCCCATGTGCTCGAGGGCGCTTTGGACGGTCTTCCCCTGGGGATCAAGGACGGCTTTCTTCGGCGTGATGACGATCTTGGCTTTCATGTCGGATCAAGGACGCGGCGGGGACACTCTGCGAGGCCGGTGACGAACGGGCGAGGGCTTTTTTAGGCCAGCGGTGGGGCGTAGCGGCGAAGGTATTTCAGGGCCACCTGGATCGGCTTTGGCAGCGGGGCCTCGATGCGGACGATCGTGCCCGTGACCGGGTGCGGAATCTCCAGCGACGCGGCATGCAGCGCGAGCGAGCCGATCAGCGGCCGCTCCTCGCGCTGTCGTTTGAGCCGGTAGTCGCCGTGCTTGAGCGCGGAGAGCATCAACTCGCGACCGTCATACACACGATCCGCGTAAATCGGATGTCCCGCCTCCATGAGGTGAACGCGGATCTGGTGAGTGCGGCCGGTGCGCGGATGGCATTCCACTAGCGCGGCGCCGGCGAAACGTTCCACCACTTTGAACGACGTAAACGACTTCTTTCCAAGCCGCGACACCCGCATCCGACCCGGCTCGTTAAAATCGGGAGCAAGTGGCAGGTCGATGGAAAACTCGTCGGTGGCCGGCGAGCCCATGACCAGCGCGAAGTAAGTCTTCTTGGGCACCTCGGAACCGAAGTGATTCGCTAAGCTGACCAACGACACACGGTCCTTGGCCAGTAGCAGGACGCCCGTCGTCTCGAAATCGAGTCGGTGGGCGTTGGACAGATAGTTCAGCCCCCGCGCTGCGGCCCAGGGCCTGCCTGTGGCAACACCGTCATGCAGCAGCCGCATCAGGTTCGGTCGCTCGGCATCGTATCGATCCGGCGACGTCAGCAAGCGCGCCGGCTTGTCGATGGCGAGCAACTGGTCGTCCTCGTGGAGGACTGGGATCTCCCAGAACTCGGAGGTGGCGCGGGACGAGAGCTTGATGGCCGGAGCGGCCGCGTTCATGTCGGTCAATTCGCGCCGTCGCCCTTCTTGAGCAGAGCGGCGAGGCCGGACTTTTGGAATTCGTGTCCGAACCATTCCTGGAAGGCCTCTTCCTGGCGTTGGTGACGTTGCTCTTCGAGGAAGCTGTTCAAGCCTGCCTTGACCAGCGCTTCGTCGGCGGCCTTCTGCTCCTTGAGGAAAACAACCAACCCACCGTCGAGATACGGCATGAAGGGCCCCACTGCACCTGGCTTGAGGGTCGCAACCACGCGTTGAAGGAACGGAACGCTGACCGCCGGAGCCCCCGGAGGAAGCGTGGTGGTGGTGGCCGAGAACGGGGGCAAATCCAATGCCTTCACCTTGGCTTCGGCAGCGGCGGCGGCAAACGACTTGCCGGACGCCACCGCGGTCAGCGCGGCAGCCGAGAAGTTCTGTCCAGCGGTGCGGGCGAGCTCGGAGGCTTTGGCACGGCGAAAGTCCACCGTGACCTGTGCTTCAACCTGCGCGAACGGAGGCACCTGGCTCGGGATCCGGCGGATCAACGCGGCCAGGAAAACCGACTTGTCCGTGCGGACCGGGCGACTGAACGGCTGGGCCGAGGTCAGGCGGACGGACGCACGAATCAACTCGCCGGCATCTTCAAGGCCAGCCGGCATGCGGCCTTCGGAAAAGGGCTGGGTTTCGTGTACGGCGAGCCCCTGCTTTTGAGCCAGGGCGGTGAGATTCTCCGCCTTGAGCGGCTCCATCGCGTAGAGCGCGTTGGCGAACTCGGTGGCCGCAGCAGCGGCCCGGCTGACGGATTCCGAATCCACGACGTTGCGTCGGATCTCGGCAATCGCGGCGTCCTGGTTCAGGACAGTGCCGCTCTTGTCGCGGAAGAAATCCGCCCCGCGCTGCCGGTACAACGCCAGGAACTGGTTGGTCATGTCGGGCCGCTTGGCCAGATCAGCCTCTACTTCGGAGGTGTACTTCACCGCATCCCAGCGCAGGTAACTCACCACCGTCTGCTCGGGGATGCGATAGTTGGCCAGCTGGTTGGTGAAGAACTGGAGCACCGCGTCGGGGCTCATGGCGACCTGCGCAGAATAGTTGGTGGGCGAAAACATCGCGACGCTAACGATTGACTGCTCGTTCATCCGACGAAATTCGGCCTTGGCCTCGTCCGGGCTGATCAACTGGCCCGCCACCGCGATGACATCACGCAGGTGGGCGAGACCGATCTGGCGACGCACGAAATCCTGGAACTCGCCCTCGCTGAAACGGTTCGGGGTCAGCACGCGATCGACGAACGCCTGATAGTCCACGGTACCGGTCTTGGGATCCCGGAGGTTGTCGCGGATCCAGCCGGCCACGGCGTCGTCGCTGGCGGTGATGCCGTATTCCTTGATCTTGGAGTCGAGGAAGAGCAGCTCCAGACGCTGCTGGTTGAGATCGAATCCCATCTGGCGGGCCTGGGCGCTGTCGGCCGAGTCCCCGAATCGGAGACGCCCGCCGAGCTGAGCCTGGCGTCCGAAGGACATCAGCATCTCGCGGGTGAGCGGCTTGCCGTTGAAGGTGCCAAACTCGCCGCCACCGCCGGCGAGACCGCGGAGGGCAGGTTGATTGGGGCTGAAATAGGCCACGAAACTGATGATCACCCCGGCGATGATCACGATCCAGAGCCACTGCTGATGCTTACGAATGGTGCCAAACATACTGAAAAACCGTTGGATTCGGAGCGCGGAAGCTATCGACCCCACGAAAAGGCGGTCAAACACCAATTCCAACGGATTCGAGGGAATTATTGCCCGCCGGAACTCCTCTCCGGAGTCGTTTATTGGGATTTCGGACGCGCCAGATCACCCGCGGCGGCCGCTCCCTCGACCAAATCCGCGGCCGTCGCCGTCCCCGACGCCGGGCCGGTAACGCGCAATTCGCCGACCACCGCGCCGTCCCGAACCACCTCCAAGCGCAACCCAGGCTGGGGCACGGCGGTGAGGGAGAAGTCGATAACGGCAAACTTCAATCGAGCGTCCACCCGGACCACCTTGCCCGAGCCGGAATCAAGCGCCCGGATGCGATCTGCCGGCACCGGATGGGCCAGCACCTTCGGCACGCCCCCGCCCTTTCCGTGCGATCTGCCGCCGGCGCACCCGGCAACCAAAACGCCACAGCCTAGCAGGAAGGCGACGGATCGAAATCCTGGAAGAGGAAAGCGCATCCCCCGACTACAGCCTTGGGTCGGGAGGCTCGTCAATCGTCGCAGACGTTGACTTCCCGTCGCGGGTAACGAGGTTTGGCCCATGGATTGGCAGCAGCCCGCAGCCCTGGGGGTGGTGGCAGTGACCGCCGGGATCTTCCTGTGGCGGCGCTTCCGGCCGCGCCCGTTTTCCTTGAAGCACGACACCGCCTGCGGCTGCTCCGCCATGCCCGGTATGACCCCGCCGGGATTGATTATCGAAGGCCGTCGCGGAGAACGCGCGTCGGTGCGGTTCACCCCTGCGGTCCCGAAACCGACGGCTTCTGGTTCCTCCCCTTCCCGCCCTTCATGAGCGTTCGATCCCTGTTCGTGGTCCTCGGCATCGTCCGTCGACTCGTTTTGACGCCTTCCGCACTGGCCATCGGCCTGATCGGTAGCGCCCCCGACATTTGGGCAGCGGAGGCGGCCGGCTCCGATCTCGTGGAAGGCGCAGCACTCGCCGCCGAACTCCGCACCGCGCGACCCACCCACAGTTTCACCAACGCCGCGATCCTGCACCGCCGCCAGGCCGACGGACGTCGCACCCAAGTCCCCATTCGCATCGAAACGGCCGTGCCTTCCGTCGGCGACGACTGGACCGTGACCTACCGAGCCGAACCCGGCGGCACCGTCGGCGTTGAAACGCTCACACTTCACTACCGCCCCGGACAGGTGCCGGACCGGCATCTCACTCGCGACGGTAGTGCAACCTCGTCCCCGGTTGGGCCCAACGAGCCGTTCGCGGGATCGGATTTCAGCGTCTCGGATCTGGCCTTGGAATTCCTGCATTGGCCTGAGCAGAAAGTGATCCGCCGCGACCGGCCCGAGATGCGCAAGGGGCGTCCCTGCCGGATTTTGGAGAGCACACGACCAGCAACTAGCGCGATCACCGGTGGAGTGATCCGAGTCCGGTCCTGGATTGATCTGGAGCACAAGCAACCCCTGATGGCCGAGGCCTACGATGCCCGTGGCACGCTGATCAAGGCGTTCAGCGTCGGCAGCGTGAAGAAGGTGGACGGGGTTTGGCAGTTGAAGGACCTCGAGATCGTGGACGAGCAGTCCGGTACCCTCACCCGGCTGGAGTTCGACTGGACAGTGAAGTGACGCTGCGAAAGCCGTGAGTAAACCGCAGTGGCGCAGAGAAGCAGAGGGTCTGAGCCGATGGCAGTTGGGAGACCGCGATCCGGAGCGCTGGCATCCTGCCGGCGAGTTGGTTCCCAGCGCCGTTGATGCGGCATCGTTGTCGATCCAGTACCCACCCGACGTCCAAGCCCCATCAGGGGCGACATCGGTGGCAAAACCCAATCCAGACGATGCCGCCCTGCTGTGGCTCGAAAAGATCACGCTTGGAGCGCTACACCGATGGCACACCTCCGGCGCTGTGACGAATTCAGGGGAATTTCGCCCGCATCGCGGAAATCTCAATGGCACCCCTCCCCTTGCATGAGCGCTGTTCCAGCTTCAGGTTCCTCCCACCGCCACCTCGATTTCCCACCTGTCGCGAGCCACGCCATGGAGCCTCGGAATCCCACGCACTTCCACACCCGTTCCCGATTGAGACCGCTCCTTGCCATCGCCGGTCTCGCCCTCTCGCTCAACATCGCCCTAGCGGTGAGGATGTATCTTACCGCTTTCCCGACACCCAGTCTCACCGTGAATGCCGTATTGAAGCAGGTGGAAGCGCTGCCCCAGAAGCCCCTCGCGAATGATCCGAACGTTTTGGTTGGGATCGAGTGGTCCACCGCCTCGACATTTCGATGCAGGATGACCAACGCACTGGACCTTCAATGGACCAACACCCTTCAGGAATGGAGGTGGTTTCTCACCTGGATCCCGCGTGTTGCCGCGGGACAGACCAACCTCGATTTGCGATCCCGGGTTCTTCGGGTGCGAGAGGACGGAATGACGGATTCGCCGGTCGAAGTTGCCTGGGCACCGACCGGCGCCGCGCGCGCCAGCCGATGGAACCCGTCGGAAGTCCCGCTCCCCACGCTCAGCGCCCAGGAAGCCATCGTCAGGGTCGAGGCCCACCTTCGGAACCAGCCGACGAACCGGCCGACCAACCGGGAGGAAGTCCTGATCGTAGCGGCCGACTGGACAAACCCGACAAGGTTCGACCATTCGAGGATCCGAGGGGGATTTTCTGCGGACCGTTTCTCGTTCTCGAACCGGGCTGACGAAGAAAAGTGGGTTTGGATCATTACCTGCGTTCACAGAATACCACCCGTCTATGTCCTAAAGAATTTCCGTTCGGTAGCCGCGAAGAACGACGGGGTGACGCTCTATCGTGTGGAAGCAAACGGCCACGTGGATGGGGCGTACGGTATTGGCCTATAACTGAAGCGGGGGATGGCGTCCGAAATCGGCCCTAGGAACTACCGTCTCCTTTGCTGCTGGACTCCATCCAATCCAACACGCCGGCAGGATGCCGGCGCTCCGAATGGGATGACCGGGCTCAGCGGGAATCTCACACATAATGTCCCGTCACCCTTCAGTGCCGCCTCCGAGAGCCGTGTCTCGGACCGTCGAAAGCACGCACCGGGAAACCCGCCCTCAAAGCCCCCGGCTGGGCAAAGACGGAAACGCTCTCCCCGCTAAACCACCGAAAAAAACTGAAATCCGAGATTCAAAACGTCGTAAATCCCACAGAGGCGTCTCGCCTCGAAGATCGAATGCACGCGAGCGGCGCAACACACCTCGCTCCTCTATTCAAATGAATCAACTCGTCAGCACGTTTCTCGTCTGCTCCCTCGCAGTATCGGCAATCAGCCATGTTTCGGCTCAAATCAAGTATGACGTCTCCCCTGACGGATCTCATGCCTATGTAAAGGACGGCACTGCCATCCCACAGGCGAGGCCACGGCATGGAAATGCCTCGGGAATCTGATCTTTCCCACCCGATTCTCCTGGAATGACTTTAGGAACGACCCCGGTAGTACTCCTTGCCATGGGTTGCGTCCGGCTGTCCCACGGGTTTTATGAAAATCCCGGGAAATAAGCCTGCGCGGGTTGCGCCATGTTCCTATAGCTGCCGCCGGCTGTCCCATAGCGTTCCAATAGCTTGGGAATATCCAGCTTTTGCCAGATGACTCCCCGTACCAGCGCGAAGAGCCGCACGAAGCTGTGCGACCACTGGCTGGTCCATGCGATATAGCGCAGGAGCAGGTGGGCGAGCAGCGCCATCCACAATTGCCAGCGGATCGCATTGGCCGAGTACCCGACGAAATCACAAAGCTTCAGCGTCTGCTTCAGTTGCTTGAAGAACACCTCGATCTCCCACCGGCACCGGTAGAGCTCAACGATGGTGGACGCCGCCCACTCCATCTGGTTGGTGAGGAACTCCATCTCCCGCATCTCGCCGTCGACTTCCACCATCGCCCGGATCCGGCGTGCCACCACCCCGTTGCTCAACGCCACCTCCGCGTCCTCGAGCACGTTCCCCGAGACCGGCCGCCGTTGCCACAGATCCTCGAGCATTCCCTCCTTGCGCCGGGTGACCCAGACCACCCCGCGTTCACCGAGTTCCTTGAAGTGCCCGAGATTCACGTAGCCGCGGTCCATGACGAGAATCTCCCCTTGTTTCAGGCCCGCCGTGAGATCCCGGGCGCGGCGCGCATCGGATTCCCGGGCCGTGTCGATCACCACGAAACCCGGCAACAAACTCTGGAAATCGAGCCGCACATGGCACTTCGCCGCGGCCTTGCGTCGGCGGTGGGAGGCCCAATCCATGCAGTTGGCGACCAACTCGATGACGGTGGAATCGATGATCTGGATGCTCCGGTGGAGCTTCTTGAGACGGCCGGGATAGCGACGGCGGCCGAATCCGGGCGAGAGCGAGCGCAAATGCTCCAGGGTGGCCCAGAACAAATCCGCGCCAATGGCCGCGGGGCGGATTTTGCTGGCATGGGAAAGGGTGTTGCGCCGGGCCGGGGTGGCGCCGCGAATCGCGCTCAGGGGACCGGAATGGAGGTCGAGTTGGTCGCAGAGATCGTTGAGGCCGAAGCAATGGACGATCTTGGAGAAGAGGAGGCTGACGACGTGGCTCCAGTGGGTGAAATCCCGGGCATGGTCTTTCGAGTTATGTTTCTCGACGATCCCGGCTAACCGGTGGGCCGGAATGAGATTGCAGAGCTGGCGGAGGACGGGGACTTTCGACGCGGTTGAGTTGATGTTCTTTGTTTTCACACCCTGCCGTGTGGCAGGTTTACAACCATCAACTCAACCATTTTCCCGATTTCCTGTGGGATGGCTGTG